>NZ_SOHB01000013.1:0-22287 GCF_004403055.1 Cryobacterium sp. TMT1-19 | reverse complement strand
CCGAGAAGGAGGAACCCGCAACCGAACTCGGCGCCCTCAGCGCCTAGAAATCCAAGAATCACGCGGCAGACGCGTTACACCACACATTTGGACTTGACCGAGGGACCCCTCGCAACCAGTCCAGCACGGCGGCATAAGAACATCCAGACAGGGGGTCATCGTCCCGTGATCGTCTAATCTGGGGAGGGCATCCCTGGCCTTCGTCTGGGAATGATGTGAACATACTGCAGTCCTCGCAGTGAGCCGGCGGATTCGGCCCTTCCTTGTGTCGCCGGACTAGCTGTGGTAACCATGGTTACATGAACCAAGCGTGGGTGTTATTGACGTACCGGGCGCGACGGGATCCGTCGCGGCACCGGGTGGCGGTGTGGCGCCAGCTCAAGGCTGCCGGTGCGCTGTACCTGCAGGATTCCGTGTGCGCGCTGCCGAATCGCGACGAGCACCGCGCGCTGTTCGAGAGGCTCGCGGCCGAGATCCTCGATAACGACGGAACGGCCGTCGTGTTGGTCGCTCAGGGGATCGATGAGCACACTGAACGTTCCATTGAGGACCGGTTCAATGCCGAGCGCGGGCATGACTACGCCGAGATCACAGAGCAGTGCGAAGCGCTGCTGGAGGAATTTCGTCGCGAAACCGGACGCTCCCGCTTCTCTTTCGCCGCGCTCGAGGACACCGAGAGTAACCTCGATCGGCTCCGCCGTTGGCTTGAGCGGGTGGCGCGGCGGGACTTCTTCGACGCCCCTGATGGTACACACGCCCGTGACGCTATTGCCCGGTGCGAGGCAGCCTATGAGACGTTTTCCGGAATGGTACTCGAGCATGGAGAAGACGGCGCGGCCGCCATGACGACAGATACGACGGTGGATTCCTAATGTGGCTCTCCATCGGCCTGGTGGTCGTGGGTCTGGTCCTTGTGGTTTTCTTCTCCGAACAGCTTGTTAGGGGCACGGTGGGGTTCGCCCGAGGTTTCGGGTTGTCGACCTTTCTGGTCAGCGCAGTGTTTCTCGGCTTCGACCCGGAGAACCTCGCGGTTGGTGCGGTCGGATCGGCTGGCGGCGATAGCGGTATCGCGTTGGGCACGATCCTCGGCTCCGCGATGGTTGCGGTGGCGTTGGCGTTTGGTATCGCCGGGGTTGTTGCGCCGATGCGTTTTGAGCAGGTCCCCCGGCAGGTCCTCGCGGTACCGATTGTGGCGGTGCTTTTTTTCGGCACGCTCGCTCTTGACGGGATCTTGTCTCGGGTCGACGGGGCGATCCTAACCGTCGGATACGTCGCCGCAGTCGGGTACTTGATCTGGCTGTCCCGGCGTGGCCTGACGATCAGGGCGTCCGGTGAGATTGCGAAGGAAATGGTGAAGGCTGAGCGGCTGGGCAAGGGCAAGTCCACTGCTCTCCTGGTGGTGTCGATCATCATGGTGATCGTCGCCAGCGAAATACTTGTCACTGGCGCAACCGACCTGATCTCCCGGTTCGGGCTGTCCCAAACATTGGTCGGCATGACCGTCGTCGCCCTGGCGCTCAGCGCGGAGGAAGTTGCCCGCACCGTGCCTGCCGCACTTCGCGGGCACGGTGAGATCAGCGTCGGCAATGTTCTCGGTTCGGTGCTTGCATTCTTTCTCTTAAATGCCGGCGTGATCGCTCTGGTCGCTCCCATACCCGTCGGCGCTGCGACACTGCATTTCTACCTTCCGGTCGCCGTTGGCACCATCGTGCTGATCTCCGCCCTGCTCCTCGCCCGCCGGCTACCACGCTGGGCTGGCGCACTCCTCATCCTCATCTACATCGGCTTCATCGTCGGAGGATACGCACTCTATGGGGCCACTTCCTCAACATAGCCCCGCTCTTATAAGAAAGCGCTCCCGCGTAGCCTGGGCTGCCGCGAAAAAGAACGCTCTCGAATGTCACTACAACTCATAAGAGACTGAATGATCGAACTATTGCCCGCATCCACCGCAACCGACGGTCTCTCTGGAATCGTCGGTATAGCAGCGGACCTCATGGCTAATCTCGGCGAATGGGGTGTTGGTCTCTTCACCTTTGCGGAGACAATTTTCCCGCCCATTCCGAGCGAGGTCATTCTTCCCTTGGCCGGGTTCCTGTCCCAACGGGGCGAACTGAACTTCCTGCTCGTGGTCATCACAAGCACATTAGGTGGCTATGTCGGCGGTCTCCTTCTTTACTACTTAGGCGCCGTCATCGGACTGGAACGATCCATCTACTGGTTATCGAAGCTTCCGTTAGTCGACCGAAGGGATTTCAAAAAGGCCGCTGGCTGGTTTTCCCGCCACGGTAGGTCGGCGGTGTTCTTTGGACGGTTCATCCCTGGAGTACGCAGTCTCATCTCCCTACCCGCCGGCGCGGAACACATGAATCTGCTGACCTTCAGCATCTTCACCATCGCCGGAAGCGCTCTTTGGAACGTTCTTCTCATCGGTTTGGGTGGCGCCCTCGGAACCCAGTACGCACTCATCGACCAGTATTCGCAATTCCTCAACTACGCCGTCTATGCCGCCATTGGAGTGGTTATCGTGCTCCTCATCATCAGACGCGTGCAGCGAGGCACCCGGAACGATAAGAGCATCCCCAGGAGTGACGCATGAACGCTCAGCCCGACAAGAAGGACGCCCCAGGTGAAGACGCAGCCCGCCAAGGCGAGCGGCGAGCCGACCGCTTTGTCGGCGGGCTCGACCTCACCAATTGGCGGACCTCTTCTGGCCGTCGCCTCGCGCGGGCCACCCGCTGGGTCAGCAGTCGATTGGGCCCGCATGCGGCGCTGATTATGACCTTGGTGATCGGTGCTCTTATCGCGATCGCTCTCACCGCCGTGTCGACCGAGGTATACGAGGCGGTGACAGAAGGTGATGGCGTTGCTGCACTCGACCACCCACTACTGAACGCCGTCATGACCAGGTGGCCCTGACCCCGTTGGGTGGACACCTCACAAGAGAGAATGTTCACTATGGCAAGATCACGTCGGGAGTTCACTCCTGAGTACAAAGACGAGGCCGTGAAGCTGGTTTTAACCACCGGCAGGGCTGTCGCAACTGTCGCCCGCGAGCTCGGAGTCAACGAGGCCACTCTGGGCCGCTGGGTGACCGCGTTCAAGGCCCGCAACGAGACTGGGCAGACCGAGGTGACGGAGTCTGAACGGGCCGACTGCTGCGGCTACGCAAGGAAAACGCGGACCTGAAGAGGGACAGGGCGTTCTTGAAAAAAGCGTCCATCTTCTTCGCCCAGGAAGCATCGGATATGAACGGCAAGCGTTCGAACTGATGCTGGCGGAGAAGACCAACTTCACCATCACCCGCATGGTCCGCCTCCTCGAGGTCTCCCGCTCGGGCTACTACGCCTGGATCGGCAGGGCACCATCGCCGGCGTCGATTCGCCGGGTGCACATCGAGCAGAAAGTCGCCTTCTTCCACGGCGATTCCGACGAGGTCTACGGCGCCCCCAGGATCCTGGCCGATTTACGTGCGGACGGGGAGATCATCTCCCGCAAAACCGTCGCCGCGACCATGCGCCGCCTGGGATTGGCGGGCATCTGTCCGAAGAAGTGGAAGACGACCACCATCATCGACCACACTGACGCGTACCCGGTCGACGCCGTGAAACGCCAGTGGGACACCGGGGCGCTGAACCAGGTCTGGGTGGGCGATATCACCTACCTGAGGACGTGGGAGGGATGGGTGTATTTGGCGACCGTCATCGACGCTCACAGCCGCCGCGTCATCGGGTGGGCCATCGCGGACCACATGCGCACCGACCTCATCCAGGATGCCCTCACGATGGCCATGGTTCTGCGCGGGGACCGCCCGGCGACGGTAATCTTCCACTCGGACCGTGGCACCCAGTACGCGTCGGAACAGATCACTCTCTTCGCGGCCAAGAACGGCATCACCCGATCGATGGGATACACCGGGATCTGCTGGGACAACGCCATGGCCGAGAGCTTCTTCGCGACCCTGAAAACCGAGTTCTACTACCGCCGGGTTTGGCCCACCCGAGCCCGCGCGATCCGCGGCGTCGCGGACTGGATCGAGGACCGCTACAACCGCCGCCGCCGGCACTCCTCGATCGGGCACGTCACGCCAGTGGACTTCGAAATGCAATACTCGTCACAGGCCGCAGAGATCCAACTCGCCGCTTAACCCGTGTCCACTCTCCGGGGTCAAGGCCAATGCGGTCACCGGCCCTGAATGCGGCAATCACGGCCTACACGAATGTTGGCGGTCCGATCGGTATGCCAATTCTTGCTTTGCTGGCCATCATCATCCTGGCGTCAAGCGCCGGTCATGGACGCCGGTGATCCTAATCACCGCCGCCGCCGCCGATTCCCTTCTGATGACCATCGCAGGAAAACAACTCATCGCCCGCGCCCGTCCTCCGCTGACTGACGCCGTCCCTCCGTTTGAGTACTCAGCATCATTCCCCAGTGGACATGCCCTCAACGCCCTCGTGATCGCCGGGGTTGTCACGTATCTCATCATCCTGCGTCAGCGCTCAAAACGGGCGCGAGCATTCACAATCGCGGCCGCAGTGACATTCGCCCTCACCATGGGGCTGAGCAGGGTTTATCTTGGCCATCATTGGTTCACCGACGTCGTGGTCGCTTGGTCGCTCGGCGCAGCGTGGCTCGCCCTCGTGATCACCGCCCACCGCCGCTACCTCACCACCAAAACCCAAGCCGGCGGAGTTGCGCAACGGGGCACGTCGGCCTAACTCATTGTCAATGGCACCATCACCCCGCCTTGTCGCGCTGCCCGTATGCCGGACCCTGAACGCACGCACCCGCACAACGGGAAGACCCTGGCGCTCATATCGACCGGGCCGCCCCGCTTACCCCACCCGGAAGAGATTCGCCTTCGGCTGCGTTTTCCACCACTAGCCCTCGCTACCCAACAGTTTCGAAACCCATGGGAGGCGCTTTGGTTACGAGACACATGGATGTTTTGACAACCATCGAGAGCTCCAGCGAATGAGGCTATCTGTGTCCGGGGTTACGAGGCCATCGACACGAGAATTGCGAATCCGAGACCCGCGAAAGCCACTCCGGTCACGAGAGCGACAACCGCCCGGACTCCGCGCTTGGGCGACCAGGGCACGAGGAGAATGGGGAGTCCGATAAGAAATGGAATTGGCGCAAGGTTACCGATCGTGCCGCCGATATCCCGACTGATTCCGAACCCTCCACCTGTACATCCATTGATACCGCAGAAGTCCCAAAGCGCGCTGATCAGCAGGACCGAACTCACAAACACTGGAATCGGAAGAGCCCAGAGCAGGTGGAGCCAGGTGCGCTCTGTAGGTACAGTTTCGGACACCTAGATCCGTTCCCCTTCATCAGCGCATTCATGGCGATACCACCAGCCCTAGTGTGACTACGGCAGATGGCCACACGCTACGGCCCTGCTGCACCTACCGTCAGCCCCCAGAATGGGGCGACCAAGTCCCTGGAAGCATGTAAATCTCGGCAGGCCTGCGGCGCTTCGTTGATGTGAAGAGCCATCGTGCGACGATCCTCCGTTTCACCGAACAGGCTTCCTCAACGGGCACTTGCCCGGAGCCAGGCGATTCCGACGCTGGCGGATCGCGACGTGTCCGTTTGACTCGCCCGATATTAGGCCCGCTGACGGGACGCCAAACGCACGAGTACAAGCACGGCACCTTGTGTCTTATAACCCTAGGGGTACAAGACGTCTCACGACTCCCCTTCTTCGCCTTTGCAGATCGCCGGAATCTCGCGGCGCGGCGATTCTCGTAACCGCGTCGCATAACCTACTGGCTGAATGACGATACCCATCGTTAGTTATGACACACCTAGGAGCTGTCATTTTCCGAACTCGTCTGCACAACGGCCTGCGTGTTTTCGGGGTTGTGCAGGCGAGTGTAAACAGTGGCTTTTCCGTACTCCTCTGTACAAAACGCCCATTTGCCCGTACTCCTCTGCACAACGCACGTTCAAGCGGCGGTGTCCCCGGCTCGCTGGATTGCCCGGTAGAGCGTGGACCTGGCGACGCTGAAGAGTTCAGCGATTTGCGCGGTCGTGTGGTTGCCTCGCTGGTAGACCTCGACCAGGTGCTCCTCCTGCGCCGGAGACAATTTGGGTTACTTGCCCCGGAGCCCACCATCCGCTTGGGCAACCTGCATCCCCTCGCGAGTACGTGCGCGGATCAGGTCGGCCTCGAATTCAACGACCATCGCGAGCACATTGAAGAGGAGCCTGCCGACCGGATCGGTGGGGTCATGAACGGAACCACCGATACTGAGCTTCACTTCACGTTGGGTGAGATCGTCAACGATGTCTTTCGCGTCGCGAAGCGACCGTGCCAGCCGGTCGAGCTTGGTCACGACGAGGGTATCGCCGGCTCGGCAGGCGGCTAACGCTTCGCGAAGACCTGGCCGGGCCCGGTTAGTTCCGGTAAAGCCCTGATCGGTAAACGTCTTTTGGAGTGAGACGCCGAGGGTGGCGAGGGCGTGCTTTTGGGCGGTGAGGTCTTGGTCGTTGGTGGATACGCGTGCGTAGCCGATAAGCATGCAGGTCATGCTTCTGTCGGGTACCGTTTATCCCCCCTTTACCGGGCATTTTCTCGGGTGGGGCATCCGGGAATGGGACGGTCTCGAATGTGAATCGCGGCGCCAAATGGCGGCCTTTTCGCAGCGCTGAACGTCACCCCAACGCACGTAAGCCGATCCTTCAACAGTGGTGATCAGACCGTTCCGCCGGTCGCACGGATCGCCTCATCGACCGGCGTATGTCTACTCTGCCCGTCTCTAAATGCGACGATAGGGTCTTGATGCGGCAGGTGCTCAACGGTCGCAACCGTTGCTCTCAGGACCAGTACTGCGTGTTCCATGGCCCGGTCGCTGTTCCGATCAGTACAGTGTCCTCTTCGGCCCCATCGAAATGGATCGCGTGAGCTGGCACAAACAAGAACGACCCCGCCGGGAAGCGATCCGCGTCTCCCTTGATGAAAGAGGTGCCGTATCCGAGCATGAGTTCGCCGGAGGCCACGTGCAGGTGCGCGTCGGCGATGTGGTGGTGCGGGGCGTCGAATACGCCCGCGGGGATAAAAAACGCGTAGGTGAACATGTGCCCTGGCTCACGAGAGCCGACGAGTGTTGCGGACTTCGTGCCGTCGTCGTGAACCGTCTCCCATGGGATGAGGCGGGAATCAAACGACTGTGGCTGCTTCGGTTGCATACCGTCATGGTAACCGCGGCTCACAGCGAACGTTCGCGGAATACAGACACCGCGCTGCTTGGACATAGGGCGACGAAACCTGGGCCGGCTTCGCCAGACCTTTAACAGCATCCAGCGCCCGTTTACCGGTCCCTGAGCGCGACGCGGAACGTCTCGAAAAAGTACAGCTTTCCAAGACACCAAGCGAGCCTGGATCTTGCTCGTCACTTCCCGCTAGATCTCGGGGTGACTGAACGTCTCAGAAAGTCATCTCATCACAGTTCATATCTCACCGTTCTGGTTGGGGTTTTTCGAGGCAAAATGGAGCGTATGAGATTGCTCGGCTACACCCGCATCAGCACTTCGAGCCAGGACGCTCAACTCCAGCTGGATGCGCTTATCGCCGCCGGGGTGCAGAAGCGAGATGTGTTCGCCGATGTCACGTCCGGGAGTAAGACCGGGATTGAGCGGCCGGGGATGAAGAAGCTGCTCGAGCCCAACACCCTCACATAACTACACGATCAAGGGATACGAAGAAAGTAACGGGGCGAACGGAGGAACTTGCACTCCTACCGGGGGTTGGTCAGGGGCGCGGCGAAGAATTCTCGCTCGTGCGCGGCCGAGGCGCGGAACGCCTGGGCCATGCGGTGCCGGGCCGGTTCAGCCGCTGCGGCTGCGGTGGAGGTGACAATCTTGATCGCACGTGCGGTGGAAGCGGCGAACTCCTCATCCGCGTAGGTGTCCAGCCAGCTGCGGTACGGATGCGCGTCGTGCGAGAGCGGATGCAGCCGCGTGCCGACATCCTGGTACATCCAGAAGCACGGCAGCAGCGCCGCGGCGAGGACGCCGTAGTCGCCGCTCGCGCCAGCGGTCGACAGGTGGTTGAGGTACGCCGTTGTCGTCTCGCTGGGCTGCACGCCGGCCAGGGTCTCTTCGGCGATCCAGCTGGAGTGCAGGTCGAGTTCGGCGGCGATCGCGCCGTGCGCGCTGGCCGCCCAGAACGCCTGCTCGGTGGCGGTCGGGGCGAGCCGGCTCGCGACGGCCAGCATCCGGGCGTAGTCGCGCAGGTACAGGGCATCCTGGGCGAGGTACCAGATGAAGGCGTCCCGGTTCAGGGAGCCGTCCCCGAGCGCTTGGATGAACGGCAGCTCGTCGGTGTCGGTGCGGATGTCACGGATGTCGTGCCACCATTCCTCGGCGACCTGGGCCGGGCTGGGGCTGGTGTGCAGGCCGCCGCGCTGCCACAGGCCGGCAAAATGCTGGATCGGTCCGTGGCCAGAGCCGACCTGCAGGTCGCCAGAGTGGGCGATGCTCTCGGTCAACCATAGTTTCGCCTCGGCTACCGCGTCCCCCCAATCTGCCAGGCTCGGCCCCGCCATGCCGGCCCGAGCCGCTACCCGGGTCGCGACAGCGGAGGAGAAAGAACACCCGGTTCCGTGGGTGTTCGGGGTGTCGATCCGCAGCCCGGGGAACTCCCGCACGGTGTGGGCGCCGACGAGGGCGTCTGGTACGAGGTCACCGGCGAGGTGTCCGCCCTTGGCCAGCACGAGGACCCCGTACGTCTCGGCGACGTGCTGCGCCTGGCGCAGCACCGCCGACCAGCTGGTCGCCACGGGAGAACCGACAAGGATGGCCAGCTCCGGGATGTTGGGCGTCACCAGGTGCACGACGCTCAGCAGGTCGCGCAGAGCCTCCTCAGCATCCTCGGTGAGCAGGCGGTCACCGCTGGTGGCGATCATCACCGGGTCGAGTACTACGAGCCCAGGCTTCACTTGGCTGAGCCACCCGCTCACGGTGCGGGTGACGTGAACGTCGGCCAGCATCCCGATCTTGACGGCATCGATGTCGACGTCGTCACTCACGGCGTGCAGTTGCTCGCGCAGGAAGGAGACCGGCGGCACGTGCACCGAGCGCACACCGTGGGTGTTCTGCGCGACCAGTGCGGTCACCACGGCCATGCCGTAGCCCCCGTTCGCCGCGATGCTCTTGAGGTCGGCCTGGATGCCCGCTCCGCCGGTCGGGTCGGTACCAGCAATGCTCAGCACGCGAGCGATGCGGGGGGATGCCCCGGTCATGCCGTCGCGCCCCAGGCTGCCCGCAATTCGAGGGCGGCCGGCTCGGGGTGCGGCGCCGCACAGATCGCCGACACCACGGCGACGCCCGCCGCCCCGCACTCACGGAGGGCGGCCAGGTCGTGCAGGCCGATCCCCCCGATGGCCACGGCCGGCAGCGTGCTGACCCCGACCAGGCGAGCGAACTCGGCCAGCCCCAGGGCAGGGGGCGCGTCACTCTTGGTGTGTGTGGCGTGCAGTGCGCCGATGCCGACGTAGTCGATCAGGGCAGGATCCTCGGCCGCGCGGCGCAGCTGGGCATCCGTCGATGCGCTGAGCCCGATCACCGCCTCACCCCCGACGAGGTCGCGCACCGCGCCGACGGGCAGGTCGGATTGCCCGACGTGCACCCCGGTCAGCCGGCGCCCGGCGGCACGGGCGGCCAGAAACACGTCGACCCTGTCGTTCACGATCAGCGCCACGGTGTCGGGCAGCACATCCGCGATGCGCAGCACGGTGTCGAGGAACTCCCGCCCGGCGGTCTCCTTCTCACGCACCTGCACGGCGCTCACGCCTCCGGCAACGGCGTGCCGCACCACGTCCACGATGCTGCGCCCGGCCGCCGCGGCCTGCCCCGAGTCGGTCACCAGGTATAGCGACAGGTCAAGGTTCATCGGAGCACCGCCCGGCGTGCGATGTCCTGCGCGTTGACGGTGGCCAGGGCGTCCACAAAGGCGACAGCGAAGCTGCCCGGACCGGTGGCGGACTCTGCCGCGAGCTCGGCCGCGACGGTGTACACCGTGGCCGCGGCCACCGTGGTGACGAACCTGTCGGCGTCGACCGTGGCGAACGCGGCCATGACCGCGCCGAGGGCGCAGCCCCCGCCGGTGATGCGGGTGAGCAACGGATGCCCGTTGTCGATGCGCACCAGCTCACGGCCATCCGTGATGATGTCGACAGGACCGGAGACGGCGATCACCCCACAGGTCATCCCGGCCAGCGCGTACGCCGCGGCCAGGGCGGCATCCACCTCGTCGGATGAATCCACCCCGCGGCCGCCGGATCCGGCGCCTGCCAGCGCAATTATCTCCGACGCGTTTCCGCGCACCACCGTGGGTCGCAGGTCGCGAAGGGCGAAGGCCAGCGGCGTGCGCACGGGCAGGAAACCGACGGCAACGGGGTCGAGCACCCACGGTGTTCCAGCATCGTTCGCGGCTGTGACGGCCTCGAACATCGCGTCGCGTTGTTCGGCGGTGGGCGTGCCGAGATTGACGAGCAGCCCAGATGCGATCCGCGCGAACGCGCCCGCCTCGCCCGGAATGTCGACCATCGCGGGCGCCGCACCGAGCGACAGCAGCACGTTAGCGGTGAAGTTCACAACGACGCTATTGGTGAGGCACTGCACGAGGGGAGGGCGGGCCCGCACCTCGTCAAGCGCTGAACAGGTGAATGAAATAAGTTCTTCTGGCGTGCGCATTTGCGCGACATCCCTTCGCTAGTACTAACTAGATCAGGTTCAACGGGTGTTATCTCAGCTCCAGATGGAGCACCCCGTGTCACTTGGCTTATGAACCAGCGTATCGCAGCGCCTTCGTTCTAATTCATGGTTGGACGCGGCCAACATCTTGGCAACTGGCCGACGGAACGAGGCCATTGCGCGAGCGCACCAAGAGCTGGCCGAGCGTCTCGTATTCCATAGGCGGCGGATTCATCGTTAGTTGCGAGACACCGAGAATTAGATGACTGATGCTGCCCGGGGATGCGTCAGGACGCCTCACCCTGGTCTCAGAAGCTTCCCTACGGTCGGCCAGCCAGGATCGTGGCTACCTCGCTGTTGGCTTTGAAGTGAGCAAGCGCGTCAGCAGAGAGCAACCGGATGACGTAAACAATTCGGCGCCGTTCGCTTTCAGAACCGTTGAGGATGTTCTCGTGGTGAGCCACTCTGTTTCGGAAATCTCGCAGCGCGGCCGATGCGTCAAACTGCGTTGATCCGCGCCCGCTCGACGTTGCCTCGGGCGATCTTGTAGACGTCGCGCGAACGGCCGGTGGCCCCGTCCTATCTCATCACAACGGGAAACAATGTCATCAGTGTGGCCGAATCCGTCCAGTGCGCGTCACCAGGGAGAGTTGCCGCTGCAAGCTGGCGATCGCACGCATTGCGCAGACCGACTTCCAGATGGCTCAAATCGTGCAAGAAAGCCGCGCTCAGCTTTGCGTTCCACTCATAGAGCTCAAGCGCTCGTGAGCGAGATCGGCCGGCGGCCGCGAGGTAGGTGGAGAACCGGCCAATGCTGAGCCATTCCTCTATCCAGTGCCCCTCGCTCGATGTCGTTGCCACGGGGCGCCCTCCAAGCTAAGACTGTAATGTAAGCCCTTGATGACCGCTGTCTCATGTTACTTGGGCCACGAATTGGGAACTCCGGTACTTCGCCTTGGCGGACCCGGAGTTTTTCATTTGTCCTGCACTTTGCCAGTCGCACCAGCCCTTCAGCGACGCCCTGCGCAGCGTTTGGCCGTGGCGCCTGTCGCGCGCCAGGAAACGAGGTGCCGCGAACTCGTCCCACCGATTCAAATAGTCAGCTCGAAGTGCACCAGGATGGCGATCCCTGCCGGATGAGGTTCACCGTGGCGTGGTGTCCAGCATGGCGCTATTCCCGCGACGCGCACCCGCGATACCCGTGCGCACAGTGACGCATTTCGCATGGAGACGGTGCCCAAGTTGAGGTGGACCGCCGAGAAGCCCTCGGCGCGACCCGGCTACTAAGCTTCGCAATGCGCCTTCGCAGGAGGACGACCTGGTTCAGAGCGCTCCATTCGATCTCTTCGCCGAACTTGGCGATTCGGGCCCAACCCGGCCCGGCAGCAGCGGACCCTCTTGAGGGTTTCGATGGGTGGTCTTAGGGGGCTGGCGCACAATTCCTCGGCATGCGCTTGCACTATTGCAAACGCTTGCAGTAGCGTAACTCGAGGGTCTAGTACCTCGTTTACCGGGTTCCGCTTCCGCGGCCCGCTCGCAATCGCCCGTTCCCAATGAAGCGCGTCGGCGTGGTCCGCTGGCGCGCGCGACAAGGAGTTTCATCGTGCGCAGATCAACCCGTCCGTTGTTTGCAGCGGTGGCCGGCCTGGCCCTAGTCCTGACCCTGAGCCTCGATGTAGGAGTGACAACGCCCCGGGCGGATGCGAGTCCGCCGGGTGCCAAGGACGTCACGGCGACGCTCTTCGAGTGGTCCTTCGCATCGGTCGCCCGGGCCTGCACGAATACCCTCGGTCCCAAGGGGTATGGATTCGTCGAGGTCTCGCCGGCCCAGGAGCACATCCAGGGCTCGCAGTGGTGGACCTCCTACCAGCCGGTCAGCTACAAGATCGCCGGGCGACTCGGCAACGAGGCCGCATTTTCGAGCATGGTCAGCACCTGCCACACCGCCGGTGTCAAGGTCGTGGCCGACGCGGTGATCAACCATATGAGCGCGGGTTCCGGCACGGGCACGGGGGGCACCGTCTACAGCAAGTACGACTACCCGGGCTACTACCAGAACCAGGACTTCCACTCCTGCCGGACCCCGATCACCAACTACAGCGACCGCTCCAACGTGCAGAACTGCGAGCTCGTCGGCCTCGCCGATCTCAACACGGCGAGCACCTACGTGCAGTCCACCATCGCGGCGTACCTCAACCACCTCAGCGCCCTCGGCGTCGACGGTTTCCGGATCGACGGCGCCAAGCACATGGCCGCGGCCGACCTCTCCGCCATCAAGGCAAAACTGACCAACTCGAGCGTCTACTGGGCGCAGGAGGTCATCGCCGGCGGGAACGAGGCGGTCCAGCCGGGCGAATACACCTCGACCGGCGATGTCGACGAATTCCGTGGGGCCTTCGACCTCAAACGCATGTTCACCAGCGACAAGATCGCCTACCTGAACACATGGGGCGAGTCCTGGGGCTATCTCGCGAGCAACAAGGCGCGGGTCTTCGTAGACAACTGGGACACCGAGCGCAACGGCTCGACCCTCAGCTACAAGGACGGCAACACTTACACGCTCGCGAACATCTTCATGCTCGCCTGGCCCTACGGCTCGCCCAACGTGTACTCGGGCTATGAATTCACCAACACGGATGCCGGCCCGCCGACTGGCGGCACGGTCAACGCCTGCTACAGCGACGGCTGGAAGTGCCAGCACGCCTGGCGGCAGATCGCGAACATGGTCGCCTTCCGCAATACCGTGACGGGCACCTCGGTGACGAACTGGTGGTCTAACGGCAACAACGCGATCGCCTTCGGTCGGGGGAGTGGGGGCTTCGTCGTGATCAACCACGAGGGTGGCGCGATCAGCCAGACGTTCAAGACCTCCCTGCCCGCAGGAAGCTACTGCGACGTCCAGCACGGCGACCCCGGCGCGGGCGGCTCCTGCTCGGGCCCAAGCTACTTCGTCGCCGCTGACGGAACCTTCACCGCTACCGTGGGCGCCGGCGACTCGATCGCCCTGCACGCCGGAGCCCGCACGTAAGTGGATAGCCAACGCCATAGCTAGGGCTTCCGCGGCCTCGATGACTGGCCAACACCGACATGCATTCCGTCTCCACGTGGCGATCGCGATGTGCGTTGAGGGTCGCCCCGACCATTTCGTCGCGGTCGTACGCGCCAAACACGCGAAAGCGCCGGTTTCAGAGGTCTCGAGTGGCATCGGCATCCAACAGCTCGTGCGGGGTGGCTGGCGTGAATGGGTAGTCGGTGTTGTTTGTCTTTTCCAGCTCATACAGATCGGCCGAGGAGGTCACAGTCAATTAGGAAACGCTGAGTCCGGCAGCCTGAACTCGCGAGAGTGCCTGGCGGAAGTTCGACAGATTTGGCGGATCCGCCAGTTCAAGCCGGGCACTCCAAGATCGGCCGCCGACAGTGAACCCTCGTGCCTCCAAGCCCTCTCACTGTGGATCAACGTCTCGCAACACCAACGATCACCGCAACGACGAGTGCCGAAGGTGCCACGTGGAAGGAAGGCGTCGCGGCGCTGGCGGCTCGTTTGCGTACTCCAGCGGGTGGGAGTAGCTCGTCGTGTGCTGCTGTCTCCCCAGCGGCCCTGTCGCTGCGCCCTCCCGGCCGCACCGTTGGCAGCATCTGGCGAGGCGTACGACCGTGCAGACGGGGGTCTCGGCGTCCGGTCAGGACGTGAGCACCGTCACGTCAAGGGCGGGCGTAGCGCGACGCGAGTTGGCGCAGGGTGGCTTCGATGCCGGCGGCGTTCTGCCGAGGAAAGCCGAGCAGCTCGAAGACCTTGCCCTGCATGGCTGGGACGGTGCTGTAATCGAACGTCTCAGTGACGCGCGTAGACGTGAGCGTGAGCGGCGTGAGTTCCCAGCGCCACCGGTGGCCCGCTGGGTGACGCCATTCCACAAGCCGACCGTCCTCGAAGCGCGTCACCGTGCTGGTGATGCGATACGGGATGCCGAACTGCTTCATCGCTACCGAGAATTGTGCGCCCTGGCTGAGCCGCTGCGGCCCCGACACCGTGTCGCGGACGGTGCCCGAGCCGTCCAGCTCACCGTGACGGTGCGGATCAGCCACCAACGCGAAGACGTCGTCGGCCGAAGCCGGCACCTCGACAGTGCGCGCGACTCGGCGCGGCCCTTGCTCAACCTGTTCAACCGTCATGCTCGCCAGCCTAGGTCGTTCCCAACCGCTACTCCCCCGAAACTTCGGGGCCTCGACGACGTGGCGCCGAATCTGCGTCCGTCGAGGTCCCTCGAACGCCTGCTTCGCAGGTGACTGAGCGCGCCTCCTGAGCAAGTGATTCGGACTAGAGCATGCTCGTAGAATCAGGCTTCCCGAGCATTGCGGAGCGGCCGCAGGCGGCGACCATCTATTGGAGCGATCACATAAAAAACGGCAAATACTGGGCGGTGACTGCAGCCCTCACGGTAGTGCTCGGCGTCGCCTTGTTCACTGCTGAATTCGACGCTCTGGGGAACGGGATCCTTTTCGCTGGCTACGGACTAGCAAGCGGACTTACATACAGGTTCCTGCACACCAAAGCACTCCCACCGGCCACCAAAGGCTGAAGATCGAAGAGGCGCATCGTCGGACTCCTCACCGCGGCGACACCGCAAGTTCCGCAATGAGCCTGGATTTGTGACGAGGTGTCAAACAGTGCTGAGATCGCCCAACGCGGCTTTCAGATTCCGGTCGACTCCGTGGGCGAGCATCCGCTGGTAGGTCGCATCGCCATCAGCCGCCACTGAGCGGATGATGTCGAGTTGCCTCTGCACTCGTTGACGGATGAGCTCCAGAACGTCGCTGGCAGTGCCATCCCACTTGTAGGCCCGAAGGAAGGACTCGAGGCGTGCCCGCCGCTCGCCGAACGCAATGAATCCTTCTTCCAGCACGAGCTGTCGAGCGTGGAGCGGGACCCAGGAGAATGCGACCCAGGCAAGGTCCCCGGCGTGCGTGGTCGGGCCGGCCATGTCCCAGTCCACGAAACCCACCAGTCCGTCTTCATTCCAGACCGCGTTGTAGGGCGCCGCATCGTTGTGACCGATGATCAGGCCCGGCTCCCATACTTGGCCTTCGCGCCACATCGAGCCTGCGGGCGGGACAAAGTCGGCGACTGCTGAGTGGTAGCGCCTGAGCCAGTCGCCGACGTCCAGGAGCGCCTCTTCGCTGTGCGTCCAACGCGGCCACGGGCGGACGTTACCGACGGTCGCACCCTCGAGAAAGCTAACGACAGTCCGACCCTGTGCGTCGGTCCCAAGCGGGCGCGGTGCCCCGATAGACCCTTTGTCGGCCAGATGTTGCAAGAGGGCATTCACGGCCGGGGTCCACGTGCCGGGAACGCGGCGCACGGTTCCATCGATGAGAAGCGCGCCGCCATCGAATCCGCCATCCAGCTTTTCACTCACGTCGCCAAGCTTCGCATGACGCTGCAGGCTTCCCAATCCCGCAGAGGGTGCGACGAAAGGGCCTACGAGCTGCACCAGCTCCGCACCGAAGTCGCCACCCTCCGGGACAAGGTGGAGTCCCTCACCCCTGAGGTTGAGTGAGGTAGGGGCGGTTCGGACGCACTTCCAGTGACACTTGCTGGGGCTCCTGCGGACGGTCGCTCACCCAGACCTGGTAGTGGTTCTCACTGCGTACACCGTACAAGGTGCAAACCCCCGTTTCGGAGAACGCCGTCGGCGGCCACTGGCAGGTGCCCTCCACCGAGAATCTGAGGCCCGCGCCCGTCGCCATGCGCTCCAAGTCGTGGACGCTAACGGGGGTGTCCGTCACCCACCGCCGGGAGATGCTCGGGCACGGGTTCGTGCTCATACACAGAAACTGTTCGCGGCGAACCGCGTCGTTCACCTGCTCCCAGTCGGCGGGGACAGCCAGCTGCGCGGACTGCTCCGCGAGGACTTCGGTGACCCGGTTTTCCAGGGCGAACACCACGAGAAGCGCGGCGACACCCAAGGCCATCAGCCCGGCCGCGACGGCACCCAGAACCTTCACACCATCCCCCAATGAACTCGGCCCCGCCGTGCCTGCAGCGTAGCGCGCAGGATACGCCGTTGGCACTACTTCGCGGGCCCACGCTGCCGGGCGGGAGGCACAGCCGACGCGGCCGTGCACGGCTCACCCCGCAGGTAGGGGCAGGGCAGCACCGCCCGCTGACCCTCCGGCTTACGGGCACGACGCCGATGTCATTAACCGGCCGGTAAGCATTGGCGCTGGTTCATCGGGTTGTTCCTGGTTGGGCCATCGAGGCGTCGTGGAGGCTTGCCACTCAGCGCTACTTGCCGGCCGACTTCATGCTGAGTTCGTCGGCCTCTTCCTCCGTAACGATTCCGACCAGCTCGGCAATCTTCACGACGATGTCTTCCATGGGCTCTTCGGCCGTACTGAATCCACCACGCGACGCGAGTGTCGGGGTGACCTGGTCGAGCTCCTCGAACGTCACCCCGTGCATGACCGGCACTAAGAGGCTCCGGCGCAGCAGAGCGCTGAGCTCGTTGCTCGCAATGCTGCGGTCGGTACGCAGCTTGTCGAGCATGGCGGGCGTCACCAGCACGATCCCCATGCGGGAACTCACCAATCCACGGTCGATGGCTACTCGCATGTCCGTGCCAGGTCGCAGGCTCACCTCACTGAACCACACCGACACGTCTTTTCCGAGGAGCAACTCGTAGACGTCATTCGCGGCCGCCTGACGGTCGGGCCAGGCGTGACAGAGGAACACGTCATTCACCTGAGTCCGTAAGACAGTCGCCGCGCGGACAGACTCCAGGTCGCGCACCTGCTGTTGCGTGTACGAGGCAGTCGACCCGCTGGGCTGCCAAGCCGGACGGGCGACACCACGTCCCCCGCCCCCGCTACTGCCCGACAGGCTCCCACTCCTACGCACAGGCGCGGCCGGTGTGGGGTAGGACGGGTACGACCGAGGCGGCGAGTATGAAGAACGCCCATAGCCGGAGGAGCATGCAGGGCAGTTCGCGCGACCGCTTGCAGTGCGGTGGCCTTCTCTTGGAGCTGTGCATTGAGCCATGTGCTGATGATACTGAAGACCTACGACACCGAGTGGAGCAATGGCCCGTCGGTGCCCGTAAGCCGATCCACCTAAAAAGGGACGTGGTCGGCGAAGGCGATGGCCTCTTGGATCGCCTCGATCCCAAGCACCCAGCACAACCAAACAGCTGACAATGCCAGAATCAGCGCAATCACCGAGGTCGCGATCCTCAACGTTCGGCGTGGCGTCGCAACAATGGAAAAAACGGCTGCAGCTGCAGAAAGCACCGGAATAAGTACAGACACGACCATCACGCCCAGATGCATGGGAATCCGGGCAGCGTAATACGAGCTGGGATAGTCGTCGGGGTCAAAATTGAACCCGGAAACAAATGCAAAGAACGTCGACACCAGCGACAGGCCCAAAAGCGTGAAAGCCATAGCCAGCCATGTGCCCCCGCTCCACTGCTTCCCCATGCCGATCAGTCAACCATGGCTTGAACGGCCAAGTTCCAACGATCGTTGGCGATGCGGGACGACAGCGGCGGTTCATACCTTGGAGCGGCGTTCAGCCCGAGGGCGGCGGGACTGAGGCGCCGCCGCGCAGCGCCACCCGCAGGTTCAGCTCGTCGCCGGCCTGGAACTGGCGGCTGGTGAGCGGGTTGAGGAAGCCGAGGTCGTCGTCCGTGATGCCGAAGCGGTCGGCGATGTCGTTGAGCGTGTCGCCGGCGACCGCACGGTAGGAGAGCGGGGCACCATCGGCTGAAGCGGTGGCACCGCCGGCGCCGAACCGGACGCCGGTATCGACGGCGAGCAGCCCGGGGCGGGTGTCCGGCACGTCCCAGGTGATCGTGCCGACCGCCCGGGGAGTGAGCACGCAGCCGTCAGGATCGGTCGTGGTCGGATCGGTCGCGGTGATGACGGCGGTCAGGTAGTAGCTGGGGTCGCCCCGGGACAAGTCCCTGGGGCCCATGCTCAGCCCAGGCTGATCGGCGTCCGTGGAGAGGTTGCCGAACGAGAAGCTGTCCGTGTCGGCCAGGCAGGTCGTGGTCTCCGACCAGGGGCTGAAGGAAAATTGCAAGCCTCCGGGGACGTCCGAGTGGAAGTCCTTCAGTGCGACGTCGAATCCGCCCCCACCCGCCGTGACGACGACGGTTCCGGAGATGGTGTTGTCTCCCGAGGCCGACGTGAGCTCGGCCGTGCCGATGACACCGTCGGGGATGACAACGTCGGCCGCACGGTCGGGCGGGGCCGGCGCATCCGTGTGGACGGCCGTGTCGACCGGTGGAGTCTCGGTTGTCGGGGGCGAGCAGGCCACAAGTCCGAGCACCAGAGCGATGCTCCCCAGAACGGATGTCGCCAGTCGTGGCACCAGGTCCTCTCCCCGCCGAGCCCAGTATGGCAGTCGGCCGCATCGCCGGTCCAGCCGCGGGCCCGACGGACAAGGTGGC
The DNA here is from genome assembly GCF_004403055.1 of Cryobacterium sp. TMT1-19. Taxonomy (NCBI): domain Bacteria; kingdom Bacillati; phylum Actinomycetota; class Actinomycetes; order Micrococcales; family Microbacteriaceae; genus Cryobacterium; species Cryobacterium sp. TMT1-19. Next base: position 3,133 of record NZ_SOHB01000013.1, on the reverse strand, counting down.
TCGTCCGAAGTCGCTACCGCACGCACCGATCGCTCTGTCTGAATCGGCACTGCGAAAGCTCAGACCAACCGTTCAAAGTTTCCCAAGGTTTTGACGCTCAGGTCTCGACGGGCTCCGGTTCAGGGCTGGGGGTCTGGGCTGGCGTCTGTGAGCGACCAGGCCGTGACGGAGACTTCGCCGCCAGCGACGATGTCGAGGGTGCTGGGCCAGGAACCGCGAACCAGGCCTGGGTAGAGCGCTGCGTAGAGCGTGTATGTCGTGGGGACATCCGCTGTGGCCATGGCGCCCCAGCCGAGTCGGGCGATGGCGTAGCCGCCGGCCGGAACCACGATGGGCACGGGGCCCTCGTCGGTGGTCATGAACGTTCCGCCGGGCACGAGGGTGACGTCGAGGGCCGACCCGCTCTCGTCCGCGAAGGCGAGGTCGGGGTAGCCGCTGAGGGTGCACGGGGAGTCGGTGAAGTTCATCGCCTGGATCGACAAGGTGCGGTGCCCCATGGCCGCGTCCGAGTCTCCGAGTAGCAGCGCCGCCTGGTCGGGCGTGCACCAGTCGGCGGCGGGCTCGGCCGCCGCCGGTGCGATGGTGGGCGGCGGCGTGACCGGGACATCCGGGTCGGGTACGGAGCCGAGGGTGTGCCCATTGGCGCGGGCGTTCTCCGCCGCCGCATCGAGCCGCGCGGCCCGGCTCCCCGTAACGGCCGCCAAACCGGAAAGAATCACGGCGACGACGACGATGCTGCCAAGAACNTCTCCGCCGCCGCATCGAGCCGCGCGGCCCGGCTCCCCGTAACGGCCGCCAAACCGGAAAGAATCACGGCGACGACGACGATGCTGCCAAGAACTGCGAGCGGGCGCGTGCGCAACGGGCCGGGCGCGGCCGACGCCGGGACGGCATCCGCGCCCGGCTGAGCCGGGTGGGCCGGTTGGGCGCGCACCCGGGCGCGGCGCATGGCGAACAGGGCCGGCAACCACCCCCAGGCGATCCCCCAGTACCCGCTGAGGAGAACGGACTCACCGGCCGGGTCGAGCACGAATGCGGCGCGGGACGGCGGGAATGCCGCAACGATTGCGCTGATCACCCACGGGAGGGTGGCGAGGAAGCCGGTCAGAACGGCCACAAACCAGAGGGCGAAGAACCGGGCTGTGCGCGATCCGTCGGTCCGGTCGACGATGAGGCGCGCCAGGAACAGGTAAACCACGAAGACGACGGCGGCCGAGGCAAGGGGGGCGAGAGCGATCCACGGCCAGGACCAGAACCAGACGCTGCGCGGAATCGTTTCCGGCAGGAGGTGCTTCACGAAGGCGTTGGGGACCAGAGCGAACCAAGTCAGGAAGCCGAATCCGCCGGCGCACACGACCCACCACGCGGCGGCGACGGCGGCCGGAATCCAGGGAAATGGGCTGTGGCCGGGCCTTGTCATCCCCAGAGACTACTTCACCGCCGGGCAGGCATCGCACGCAGTTACGGGCACATTGGGAATACCGGGTCCGACGAGCCAAGTGGTTCGGTCAACAAGGCAGCTTGCCGCGTTCGGGATCCTTCGCTGGAGGCGGGTCCCTATGCTGAGGCCATGCAGGTTGAACTGTCACGATTCCGCGTCAAGCTCAACTGTTCCGGCATTGTCGAGGAATGGATCGCCTTCCTCAACGACGACATGCGCGACGTACTCGTGACTCTGGAAGGAGAGCGGATGTACGTTGAATCCATCTTCACCGAGTGCATCGAGGGTGTCGACTACATGTACTGGTACACCGTCCAGGGCAAAGACGGCGACGCCGTCGAAAACTCCGAGCACTGGCTCGACAAAAAGCACATCGAATACTGGCAAGCCTGCATCGACAAGTTATACCCCGCCGTTGACCTGCCGAGCCGCGTCACAATGATCCCCGATCGCGTCCGACAACTCATGAGATAACCAACAGCCCGCGGATGTTTCTGCATCCGAGCAATATCTTGAAGTAACCGAACGATCGGAACCGTCATGGACACTGAAGCCGCATTCGCAGTCGTGCTCGCGTCGGTCGTTGCCGTCGTCTACGTCGCGGCAATTGCCTACGCAATGATGCAGATTGCCCGAACCAACGACCTGTCAGGCCTGGAGAGAGTCGTCTGGATAGCCGGCGTAGTGTTCGCCCCTCTGCTCGGTGCGCTCGTCTGGTTTTTCGCTGGGCCACACCCATTCGGCTTTCGACTGACACGCAAGGTTCGATAGACCTCGACAGTCATCCGCGCGGGCGCAGTGAGGGTTCCCTTGCGGTCCCTGGTCTTGATCAGCAACCGCTCCCCCGTTTCGCGCAAGACGCGTGCCGGGAAACGTCCGTCTTACGGTTGCGCTGCAGGGCTGTCAACACCGCACCCGAACCATGCAGGTCTACCTGTGCCCTGTTCCCACTTCCGGCGTTGTCAGGCCTGGGCGACTTGACTATGACTTACAGACCCGCAGTGACCGCCTTGATGGTGACATGAAGCCCGCCCACCAGATACGCTGCTGGCAACAGCAATCAGCAGCGGCCGGCGGGAATGGTGGCCGGAGGTTCTGTCAACGGGGGACAGCGTGAAGAAGATTCTTGGTGCGATTTTGATTGGCATTGTCGTCCTTGCTGTCGCCGCTTCCATCATTGTCAGGACCTTCGAAGACAGGATCACCGAGGAACTCGTTGCGCAGGTGTCACGACTGGCGATTCCTGCGGACTGGAAGGTGCTGGACGACATTGTCCGACGCGATCAATTCCTGTGTGTGAGTACCAACCCATGTCCAAGCATTTCCCGGAGGTGGGAAGCGCAAGCGGACTCGGTGGTGACCGCCAAAGACCTGGAGCAGATCGCTGCTGCGGCGGACGTGACCCTGACCGTGGATCGGCCGTGTCAACGGCCAGCGAACAACTTCGGGCGCGCCATCCTGTGCACCGGGCTTGGCGTTGCGGACGGCTATGACTATCAGTTGTCGCTAAGCAGTGCTGCCCCTGGGGAGCCCCTGCAGGTATCGCTGTATGTGAGCCCAGTCACAATCCCATAGCCGTGGGGCCACTCTGGTCGGTTGCGTCCAATAGCGTGGTGTAACCCCCGGCCCTGATGGGCGTGTTGCACCGATGTAAGGCGGCCACCGCGTGATTCTTGGAAAGACCGATCAAGT
>NZ_SOHB01000042.1:0-120563 GCF_004403055.1 Cryobacterium sp. TMT1-19 | reverse complement strand
CCGGGCGCGGCCGGGCGCGCTGTTCGTCGCGCGCGGTGCGGGCCGTCTCGCTCGCGGCCTCGAGGGCGGCGACGGCCTCGGCCTGCAGCAGGAGGGCGGCGGAGAGCCGACTCAGTTCGGCGGCGGCCGCCTCGAGCTGCACGGTGGCCCGGTTGGTCTTCTCGGCCTGCACGGTCGTGCGGGACTCGAACGCCCGCACCCGGGCGGCGGCCGCCTGGGCCTGGGTCTTGCGGGCGGACAGCACGACGCGGGCCTCGGCGAGGTCGGCGACGACCTGCTCGAGCCGGGTGCGCACCGCAGCGAGCGAGTCGGCGGCCGCATCGCGGTCGGCGATGAGCTCGAGGCGGCTGCGCCGGGCCCCGGAACCACCGCACAGCACGGTGTCGCTGAATACGTCCCCGGCCCGGGTGATGACGGTGATCGGGAGGGCTGCGCGCTCGGCGGTCGCCACGCCAACGGTCTCCACGCCAACGGTCTCCACTTCCTCGGATCGGGGTCCGAATCGGTCCACGGCGGCTCGGGCGGCGTCGAGGTCGTCGGCGATCGCCGTACGCCGGAGCAGGCCGAGCACCCCGGGTGGCGCGTCGATCACCGATTCGGCCCAGAGCAGCCCGGGCTGCACGGCGAGGTCGGGCCGGGTGTCGGGTGCGAGGACATCCGTCGTGCCGGTACCCGACGTGCCAATACCTGACATGCCGGTATCCGCCGTGCCGTCACCGGGCGCGTCGGCGTCGATCGTGCCGGCCGTCGCATCGCCGGTCGCGTCTGCGGGCGGGGCGTCGGCCCTGGCGTCTTCGTCGATCGTGCCGGCCACGATCAGTTCGACCCGGCCGAGATCGTCGGCGCGGGCGCGCACGATGGCGTCGACGGCCGCGCTCCAGGTGTCGGCGAGCACGGCGTCGGCGAGGGAGCCGAGGGCGGCGGCGATGGCGGCCTCGTAGCCGGGCCGCACGCGCACATGCTCGGCCACCAGACCACGGATGCCCGCCGGCGCCGCAGCGAGCAGGGCCGCCGAGCCGTCCTTATGGTCCAGGGCGAGGGACAGTGCCCCCGCGCGGGCGGCGAGGGCGTCCCGTTCGCGTTCGCCGAGGTGCAGTTCGTCGCGCAGGCGTTCGACCTCGACCTCCGCCTGGGCGACGGCAGACCGGGCCGCGGCGGCAGCCTCGGCCGGGTGGCTCTCGCCGGCGTCGACGGCGGCCGCGTCGAGCGCCGCGGCGTCCGCGTCGAGTCCGGCGAGGTGTGCCTCAGTCGTGTCGACCCGGCCACGGGCGGCATTGAGGGCGTTCTGCTGCCGCAGCACCTCGCCGCGCACGGAGGCCAGGCGGCCCGCGGCGGTCTCGGCCTGCCCGGTCAGCTGGGAGAGGTGAAGGTCGTGCCGGGAGACCAGCACGGCCTGGGCGGCGATCTGTTCGTCGAGGGCGTCGAGCCGGCCCCGGGCCTCCTCGGTGGCCGCGCGGGCGGCAGCCCAGGTGGAGTCGGCCACGTCGATGCGGCTACGCAGCGCGTCGATCTCGGCGGCGGCATCCGTCAGCATCGCCGTGGTCACGCTGGGGCCGGCGTCCACGGACTCGGCCTGCGAGCCGAGCAGGGCCAGCCGCTGGTTGGCGAGGGTGTAGAGGCCGCGCAGGCGCTCCTGCACGGATTCCAGGCCGAAGTTCGTGCGCCGGGCCCGGTCGACGGCGTCGCCGATCTGCTCTTGCTCGAGTCGGCGCAGGCGCCGCTGCCGGGTCTCGAGCCGTTCGGTCAGCACGAGTCGTTCGGCGTGCCGCTCGCTCTCGGTGCGGCCGTGCGCGTCGAGCGCGATACGCAGCGTGACCACGTCGTCGGCGAGGAGCCGGGCCCGGGCGTCGCGGGCGACGGCGGCGATGATCTGCGCCTCGCGGGCGATGTCGGCCTGGCGTCCGAGCGGCTTGAGCTGCCGCCGGATCTCCCCGGCGAGGTCGCTGAGCCGGGTGAGGTTGGCCTGCATGCCGTCGAGCTTGCGGAGGGTCTTCTCCTTGCGCCGACGGTGCTTGAGAATGCCGGCGGCCTCCTCGATGAACCCGCGGCGCTCCTCGGGGCTGGCGCGCAGCACGGCGTCGAGCTGCCCTTGCCCCACGATCACGTGCATCTCCCGGCCGAGGCCGGAGTCGCTGAGCAGCTCCTGCACGTCGAGCAGGCGGCAGGTGCGCCCGTTGATCGCATACTCACTCGCGCCGTTGCGAAAGAGGGTGCGGGAGATGGTGACCTCGGTGTAATCGATCGGTAGCGCGCCATCCGTGTTGTCGATGGTCAGCGTCACGGCCGCCCGGCCGAGCGGGCCCTTGGTGGACGTGCCGGCGAAAATGACGTCTTCCATCTTGCCGCCGCGAAGGGTCTTCGCGCCCTGCTCGCCCATCACCCAGGCGAGTGCGTCGACGACGTTGGACTTGCCCGAGCCGTTGGGCCCGACCACGCAGGTGACGCCGGGTTCGAAGGCGAACGTGGTGGGGTGGGCGAAGGATTTGAAGCCTTTGAGCGTGAGGCTTTTCAGATACACGGTTTCGCCCCCTTTCGTCGCTGACTCGGGTCGCGGCTGCCCGGCGCGCCACCCCCAGTAACGGTACCGGACACAGCCGCCACCGCCCGGTAGGCGCGGTCCCTGGCGGTAGGCGCGGTCCCTGACGAATTCGACGGAGATTTTGCCGATTTGGAGCGGAAACGGATGTCTCGGGCCGGGTTTGAGCAAAATCTCCGTCGAATTGGTTCGGGGTTGGGGCCGAGCCCGGGCGGCAGGGGCGGCAGGGGCGGCGCTACGCTGGCCGATCATGGGGACCTTCACCTTCGAGATCGACGAACTCGCCATCCCCGCCGCGCCGCAGGCTCCCGGCTGGGCCGATTTCGAGGCGGCAAACGGGGTGCGCAACACGGTCGAGGCCGAGGCGTATGGCACCACCGACCTGGAGCTGACCGCCGAAGAGCTCCTGCCGGGCTGGCTCAAGCAGGCGTGGGAGCCCAAGCGCCTCTTCGTGGCCCGGTCCAAGGGACGCCTTGTCGGGCGCGGTCACTACGAGACCCTTCCGGAGGATTCTGCCGAGCACGCGTGGTTGGCCGTGGAAGTGCTTCCCGAGTACCGACGGCGAGGCATCGGCTCAGCCCTCACTGCCCGGCTCGAGGCGATCGCGCAGTCCGAGGACCGTAGCGTTCAGATCGTCTACGCACCATCACCGACAGCGCCGGGTGAGCGCATTCACTCCCCCACCGGGTTCGGTTCGGTTCCGCTCGGCAACCCCGAGGTTCGGTTCCTTCAGGGCCGCGGCTACCTCCTCGAGCAGGTCGTGCGCGCCAGCCGGCTTACCCTGCCGGTGGATCCCACGCAGCTACGCCGACTGCGCGACGCCGCCGCCGCGCACGCGGGTCCGGACTATGCAGTGCTGCAGTGGGTCGATCGCACCCCGCCGGAATGGTTGCCCGATCTGGCGGTGCTCTACACGCGCATGAGCACGGATGCCCCGAGCGCCGGCCTTGCCGAACCGGAGCAGCTCTGGACGCCCGAGCGCGTCATGCAGGAGGAGCAGAAGGCTGCCGCCGGCAGGCGCACGGCGCTGACCTCGGCGGTGCTGCATGGCCCGAGCGGCCACCTCGTGGGATTCACCGAGCTGGAGGTGCCGGCGGAGTCCCGCCGCGCGGTCAGCCAGGAGGACACTCTGGTGCTGCGCGAGCACCGCGGCCGCCGGTTGGGGATGCTGCTGAAGGTGGCGAACCTCGAGCTGCTCGCGGCGGAGCGCCCCGGGCACCCGTCGGTGTTGACCTATAACGCTGAGGAGAACCGGCACATGCTCACGGTCAACGAGGCCATCGGCTTCGTGCCGCTCGGTTACGAGGGAGCCTGGCGCCGCGACGCCCTCTAACCCGGCCCTCCGGCCCTCAAGCCTGCCGAGCCCTGAATCCCCGAGCCCTGAGTCCCAGAGCCAAAGACCCAGAGCCAAAGACCCAGATCCCAAGACCCGACAACCAAAAGCCCAAAGCCAAAGAACAAAAGACCGCAAAGCCAGCAAAGAGGGCAGTGCCGGTTATGCAGCAACAGGTGGTGCGGGTGGCAGAGCAATACCCCGTCTGCGAGGTCCGTGTAGCCGTTGTCTTTCAACCACTCAGTGATGTGGTGTGCTTCAGTCCAGGCGGGTGATCTGTCGCAGTCCACCCACCGGCACCCGCCGTCGCGCACTCCCACGGCGGCGCGCTGTGCCTCGGTGAAGAGTCGTTCGTCACCGCCGACGTCGATGATCTGCCCGGTGTCGTCGAACTGGCCTTCGGGTTCCGGTGTCGCAGTGGAGCCGGTCGATCGTTTCCTGCGAGATCGGCTCGGGGTTGCCTTCGATCTGCCCGTGGCCTCGGACTTCAGGGCTCCCGGCTGGCGCGGTTTGACGGCCTTTTCGGTCACGATGACCCGCACCGAAGGGCGGTGACCGCCGAACACCCGGCCCTGATCGGCCTCGCCGGCGATCTTCAGCAGCTGCACGAGGGCATCGGCGGCGATCTGGTCCGTGGTGCGGGGGTCGTCCTGCATGCGTGTGGCCCACGCGGCTTTCGCCTTGTCGACGAAGCGCACCCCGCCGCGGCGAGGGCTGGTGATCGAGTCGAAGACGGAGAGCACGAACTCGCCGTCTTCGGTCGCGAAGAGGCCATCCAGACGCACCTTGCCGTTGCCGAGCCGGTAGACCTTCAGGAACCGGTCGTCGTGGGCCTGCTTCTCCCGGGCGGCAATGCCGGCCTCGTCGAGGCGGTCGCGCATGCGCCGCGCGAGTCTGAAGACCTGGTCAGTGTTCAGCGTCGACGCCTCGACAAGAAGCAGGGTCAGGGCTTCGGTGAGCTTGTCGGCGGTGACCGCCGCGTCGATCTGGCCGAGACCAAAACGGATCGACTCGGCCGCGTCGACGGAGAGAGCGCCACTGGTGACCGCGCGGGCGATCGGCGCCTGCCAGGGCACCTTCGCAACGAACTCCGCAACCTCGGCGGCATCAGCGTCCGGCGACTCCACGGCCGCCTCGACGCGCGCCTGCGCCGCCTCGGCATCGGCCATCATCGTGCCGACCGCGACCAGTTTGAACGCGTCGGTCTTGGTCGAGCCCGTCACCTTTTGGATCAGCGCCTCGGGCGACAGGAATCCCTGCTGCGCGGCCAGACCTGAATGGCCGAGTTCGGGCCGGGAACGCCGGGCGATGGTCGCCGCCATCCACGCGGATCGGGTGTCGAAGAGGCGGCGGGCGGCCGCGATCTGCTTCTGACCGGCCAGCACCGCGGCGTCGGCGAGGTGCTCATAGTCGGCGCAGGACGAGCCCAGGCGGGCGTCGGCATCCGTTGCCGCTCTGAGGTCATCTGCGGTGGTTGTCATGGTCCGAGGTTAGCGAAGATGGTAATTAAAGTCGAGAGTTATTCACTTGATATTCGAAAGACTTTCGTATTTTTGTTCGACAGGCAGGCTTCTCGCGGGCAGCGAGCCTCAGCGCAGCCGTTGGCATCGCGGGCAGAGGTGTGAACTGCGGTTCATGAACTGCTGCCGCACGAGCAGTGTGCCGCAGCGGGGGCACGGTAGACCCTGCCGGCCGTACGTGTTGAGGCGGTGCGAAAAATACCCGGACTGACCATTCACGTTCACGTATTGCGCATCGAAACTGGTGCCGCCCTCGGCCAGGGCCCGGTTCAGGATGCTGCGGACCGCGCCGAGCAGCGCCCGCCCCTTCGCGGGCGACAGGGAGTCTGCCGGCTGCTCGTAGTGCACCCGGGCCTCGAAAAGGGCCTCGTCGGCGTAGATGTTCCCGATGCCGCTGATCAGGGTCTGGTCGAGCAGGGCGCGCTTGATCCCGGTCTTCTTGCGGGCCAGGGCAGTCAGGAAGAGCGGCGCCGAGAAGCCCGGATCCAGCGGGTCGCGCGCGATGTGCGCCACCTGCGACGGGATCAGCCCCGACCAGCCCAGGCCTGAACCGGCCAGTCCGTCCGCCCCGGTCGCGCCGCCTGCGAGCCCGGAGTACCCGGCCGTCAGCCCGTCGCGGGTGGGCTGCATCGAGTCCACGGCCATACTGCCGAAGATGCGCTGGTCGACGAAGTTGACCCACAGCTCGCCGTGTTCCGGGTGCTCGATCTGCAAACGGATGCGCAGGTGCCGGTCCGTGTCCGATCCGGGGCTGCGCAGCAGCACCTGACCACTCATTCCGAGGTGCACGACCAGGGCGCGCCCGGAATCCAGCGGCAGCCAGAGGAACTTACCCCGGCGGACGGCGGCGAGCACGCCCCGCCTCTGCAACAGGTCGGCAAAATACCCGCTCGCGGAGTCATGGCGACGCAGGGATCGTGGCTCGAAGACCTCGACACCGGCGATCACGGCGCCGGTTACGGCCGGCGCCAGGCCGGCGCGAACGACCTCCACTTCAGGAAGTTCGGGCATGCGAGCCTTTCAGCGTCACGGCCTGACAGCAGCTCAGGGAGTGCTGAGGCGCGTCCAGGCGTCGAGCGCGGCGGCCATCTCGGCGTGCTTCTTGCTCGTGCCCCCACCGACCGCACTTACGTCACCCACAGTGACGGTGGCGATGAAGATCTTGGAGTGATCGGGTCCGCTTTCCGCGATGGAATACACGGGAACCCCGGTTCCCAGGCGAGCCGCGGCTTCCTGCAGGCTCGTCTTGGGGTCCATGGACACTCCGAAGTGCCCTGGGTCACGGAGGAGCGGCTCGATCAGGCGCAGCACGAGCGCCGTCGCCGTCTCTCCGCCGGAGTCGAGGTAGACCGCTCCGATGAGCGCCTCGACGGTGTCGGCAAGGATCGACGACTTGTCGCGCCCATTGGTGAGGATCTCGCCGCGGCCGAGGCGCACGTACGCACCCAATCCGATGCCGCGCGCGATGCCCGCCAGGGCAACGCTCGACACCAGGCTGGCCCGGCGCTTGGCAAGGTCACCCTCGTCGAGCTGCGTGTACTCCCGATAGAGCATGACCGTCACGGCCTGCCCCAGAATCGAGTCACCGAGAAATTCGAGGCGCTCATTGTTGGGTATGCCGCCATGCTCGTACGCGTACGAGCGGTGGGTGAGAGAGAGCTCAAGCAAGGCCGGGTCGATCTGCACGCCGAGAGTCGCCAGCAAGGACGAGACCTCGGGATCGACGCTCACGAGTGCCGACTCAGCGAGTGCCCGCCAGGCAGATGCCGACCGAAAACACTGATGCCGCGACTCAACGGATCGGGACCCTGAATCGGGACTCCCGGCATCCGTCGGCGCGGCATCAGACGTTCGAGCACAACGAGACTAAACGTCGGCGACCTTGCGGCCCTTGTATTCCATGAACAGCGCCGTGCCGGCGGCGTCGGTGACGACCTTGGCGCGGTGCGGCAGGCTGTAGACAACTTTGCCGTTTTCCATGGTCTTGACCAGGGTGGGAGCTTCGGCCTTCCAACAGGAACGACGTGAACGGGTGTTGGAGCGTGATTGCTTGCGCTTCGGGACTGCCATGACTACTTCTCTTCTCTATCCGTTTCAGCCTGGATGTCTTCATCCGTGCCGCTGCTTTCGGAAGCTTGGAATTCCATGAGCGCGGCCCACCGGGGATCGCGCTTTTCTTCGGGTAGGAACTCAGGGGCCTCGGCAAGCCGTTCACCGGTCTCGGGGTCGAGACCTGGGCAATCCGGCCGGCAAACCGGCTGGAACGGCAGTGACAACACCACCGCATCCCTGATCAGAGGTTCAAGATCCACGTGGTCATCTTGAACTTCACTTTCATAAGCTTCGTCTAGAGAGTACGCGAAAAGCTCGTGAAACTCGACTTGGACCGGCAATTCGACGTCGATGAGGCATCTGCCGCACTCTCCGGCGGCGATTCCGGACACCTGGGCCGACACGAGGATGCCCTCGTGCAGGGTTTCGAGGCGCAGGTTCGCGATCACGGTAGAGCCGGCCTTCACGGCGACCAGGCTCTCGCCGAGGTCTCCCGGCACGACGATTTCGAGGTGCCGTTCGTGCATGGTGCCCGGGCGGTTGATCAGGTCGCGCACATCGACCTTGTACGGGGTCTTCTTGAATCTACTCACGAGGGAAGATTCTACGCGTTCGCGGCTGGGCGTCCGATTCGTCGCTCGCCGGGGCGCCAGAGCGATGCCGGCAGCAGCGTCGCCCGCACCCGCAGGCGCCGGCCCGACACCGAATGGATGCCGCGGAGCACCACGTCGAGGTCGGCCACGCGTTCCGCCGCCCGCGCGGACTGCGCGTCGTCACCCGGTCGCCCGTAGTGGCTGCGCTCCGCTCCCACGAGGAGCCGGTCGAGGGCCTCGGCCGCGGCTCCCCCGCCCGGACCGGCGCCCTCCGTAACGCTCTCGGTGCCGCCTACCGAGCCGATGAGAACCCGTAGCCGGGCGGCGAGCTCGCGCGGCGTCTCGGTCTCCCGCACGAAGACGCCATGGTCCACCGCCGTGTCGCTGACCTCACGCCACGCCTCCACGGCCCCGCTCTGCCCCGACAGGAGGCCCCGGCGCCGCAGCATCCGCCGGGTCACCCGGATGAGGGCCGGCAGAAGGAGCAGCGCGAACGTCCCGAGGACGAGCAGGCCGAGACGGATGATGCCGCCGCGCGAGTCCGCGGGCGAAGAAGCGTCGGCCTGGGCGTCAGCGGCGTTCTGGCCACCGAGGTCCTCGGGGCGCGGCGCGTCCGACGGGCCGGCCTGGCCGGAATCAGTCAGCGGCACGGTGACGGCATCGTCCCGCGTGTACGCAGGCACGGCGCCGCGGCCGGGCGTGGGCTCGAAGGGCACCCAGCCGACGCCCTCGAAGTAGACCTCCGTCCACGCGTGAAGGTCGTGGGTGTCGACGCTGTACCGGCCGACCCCGGCGACGGAACCCGACGCGGACAGCGACCCGGGCTGGTAGCCGATCGCGATCCGGGACGGGATGCCGATCGAGCGGGCCATCGCCGCCATCGCCGAGGAGAAGTGCACGCAGTACCCGGTCTTCACCTCGAGGAAGGTGCTGACGACGTCAATGCCGCCACCGTCATAGCCGGCCTCGACGGGAGCCTCGGTGTCGTAAGCGAAGTCGCTGCCGCGCAGGTAGTCCTGCAGGGCCCGCGCGGCCTCGTACGCGCTCGTGGTGCCGGCGGTGACCTCACGCGCGGTGTCGCCGATCAGGGCCGGAGTCTCGGCTGGCAGCCTCAGGCTGCGCCGGATCTCCGCCGGATAGGCACCCTCGGCTTCCCGCAACTGCTCCGCCGTCGGCTCCAGCGTGAGCGCGGTGACGGTGTATTCCTGGCCGCGGGTCGTGTCGCCGGGGCTCGTGATGGACCCGGTCGCCTCGTTCCAGTACCAGGCGCCGAGCAGGCCGGTCACCGAGCGGGGCGGCGCAGGGGTCGGCAGCCACCGGGCGGCCAGGTTGTCGATGCCGATGGTCGTGATCGTCTCGCTCGTCTTGATATCGGGTGAGAACCCTGGCGGCAGGTCGATGTCGTCGACGGCGTTCGCGCGGCTCCCGGGCGCCTCCCCGGCGGTCCAGTTGCGGCCGGAGAATTCATCGAGTGTCAGCAGCCGAAGGTAGGGCGGCCGAGTCGCCGTGGTGCGGAAGTGCAGCACCGGTTCGGCGTCCGGCCGGCGCAGGTCCTGACCGAGGTTGATCATGGGGCTGACACCGTTGGCGAACAGCAGGCTGCTGCCCGGGCGCGCGCGCGTGAGGCTGCCCCCAGGCAAGACGGGCGTGGCGACGCTGACCACGATTGCCGCCACTATCGCGACGCTGCCCACGACGACCGCTCCCTTAAAAGAGCCGGGCACGTGGCGCCGCCCGGGCGCGACCGTGCCGGGCCCCGCTGCGGCCGGCGGGCCGGGCAGGCTGCCGGCTCGGCGCATCCGGATCTCGACATGGAGGAGCAGGAGGTAGGTGGCGGCCGTGAGCACGAGGGCCTCCAGGTTGGCCTCGTGGCCGAGGGCAAGCCCCGGCACGAGCAGCGGCACCAGCACGGGCAGTCCGGCGAGCGCGGGCACGCGCAGGATGACCGCGAGCGTGTCGATCAGGATCGCGATCACGCCGGCGCCGGCGCTGAGCAGGAACAGGATGCCGGCGGTCGCCTCGGCCGGCGTCGATTGCTGCTCGATGGAGACCGCCCCGGAGAGCGCCAGATCGCGGAACCGGTCGATCGTCTCCCCGGTCGGGATCAGCCAGAGCCAGCCGCTTCCGGCGCCGAAGAGCAGCGTCAGGACCGCCACAAGAACCCCTAATCCAGCGAGCGACCCGAGGAAGACGGGCAGCCCGGCGCGGCGGAACCCGGCGGAACCGAGCAGGACGCCGGCGGCCGTGAACGTCATCAGCCACCACCAGCCCGTGTCCTCGAGCAGCGGCCCGAGGCCGGCGTCGGCCACGACCAACAGCAATAGGAGTGCGAACGCGAGGGGCCACTCCGCCCGCTTGAGTCGGGCCGCGCGGGCGGAGGGGTCGCGCCAGGCGGTGCGAGTGCCCTGGTCGGGAGCGGCCTGGTCGGGAGCGACCCGGTCAGACGGCGTCATTCAGGGGCCTCCTCGCGCCGATAAAGTCCTCCCAGGCACGGGGGATGTCCGGGGTCTGGTGCACGGGGATGCAGCGCCAGCCGGCCTCGCGTAGCCGGCGCACGGCATCCGTTCGCACCGTGGGCAGCACGAACGCCACCGCGGGGCGGCTCTGGGACACGAGGTCGGCGAGCTCGGCCAGATCCCGGTCGTCGACGGCGACGAGCACCGCGAAGGTCGGCAGCAGCCCGCCGGGCACCACGAGCGTGCTGAGTTTCGCGGCGGTCCCGGACTCGGGCGTACTTGGTTCGACGGATGCCGGGGGTCCGGGCTTCACTGCGGGGCCGCCGAACGTGTACGTCTGTTCTGCTGCGTCCTCGGCGGTCTCCGCCGGGTCGGGCGGGTCCGCCGGCTTGACCCCGGCCAGCCCTTCGAGCAGCAGCGCGACTCCGCCCGGCGGCAGGAAGACGGTGGGAGGGTCGCCGCGCAGGCCGCCGCGGCCGCCGGCTCGCCCCGGGGTGGCGTTCGCCTGACCCGGGCTCGCCAGCCTGCCGGACGAGCCCGAGCTGGGACTGGACAGGCTCGGTCCGGACTGGCTCGGTCCGGACAGGCTCGGTCCGGACAGGCTCGGTCCGGACAGGCTCGGTCCGGACAGGCTCGGTCCGGACAGGCTCGGTCCGGACAGGCTCGGTCCCAGCGCAACCAGGTCGAGCCGGTAGCCGGCCGCCAGCAGGTGCACCCCCACGGATGCCGCGAGCTCGACGGCCACCTCGAACGCCTGCTCGAGGCGCGGCCCGCCGAGATCGGTGCCGCTGTCGGCACCGGCACCAGTGTCGGCACCGACGACGGTCGGGCGGCCGCGGCGGCCGCGCAGCGCGGTGTCAAGCACGAGTCGGGCTCCGGGGTTGCTCTGCTCTTCCTCCTGCCGCACCATGATCGCGCCCAGGCGGGCCGTGGCCGGCCAGTTCACGCGGCGCAGCGGGTCGCCCGGCCGGTATTCGCGCGCGATCAAGGGGTCTGCGTTGTGGTTCAGGTGCCGGAGCCGCTCCGGAACGTCGCCGTCGTTCAGGGTGCCGGTGAGGCCCCGGCCGGCCAGGGCGGTCACCCGGGGCGTCACCGCCAGGTCGTGCGGCTCCCCCACGGCCCACTCGCCCGAGGCAAGGCCGAAGGGATCCGAACGCCTGATCAGCACCGGGCCCGTTGCGTAGAGACCCCGCCGGGGCAAGCTGAACCGGTACTCGAACCTCACGCTGTCTGCACCGGTGTCCGGGCCGCCCTCGTAGCGGTCGAGGGCCGGCAGCGGCGTTCCGGCCGGCACGGTCAGTCCGGCGTCGCCGGCGTCCCGCCCCCACACGGTGTCCCGCAGATGCAGGCCCGCCAGGGGCCGGGGGGAAAGGTTCCGCACCCCGAGCCCCACGACGACCTCGCCGCCGGCCGGCACGACCGGTGGGCGCAGCATCCGGGTGACGCGCAGGCGCACCCGATGGATCGAGACGTACCCGAGGGCGGCGACGGGGATGGCCAAAAGCACACCGGCGATGAACAGAAGGTCGCGCTGGTTCGTCAGCAGGGCGAGCAGCAGAAGGCCGGCTCCCGCGGCGAGGAACATCCCGCCTCGAAGGGTGAGCCGGGGAAACCGGACGCGCCGCTGCTTCGCCGGCATGGCGTCAGGGATGCCCGGTGGCACCGACGGGAACGGGGGTGGCCGTCACGATCCGGCGAACGATGTCGTCGACCACCGGGCCGCTGTCCTGATGGTGGCCGAGCACCCGGCTGCTCGCCACGAGGCGGTGCCCGAGCACGGCGACGGCGAGAGAGTCGATGTCGTCGGGCAGCACATAGTCCCGGCCGTGCAGCGCCGCCTGGGCCTTGGCCGCCCGGATCAGCTGCAGTGTGGCACGGGGGCTGGCGCCCAGGCGCAGGTCGCGGTCGTCGCGGGTGGCCCGCACCAGGCTGACCGTGTACTCCTTCACCGCGGGAGAGGCGAACACCCGCTGTACGGCCGTCATCATTCCGCGCAGCTGGGCGCCGGAGACGACCGCCTCGATGCCGGCCAGCGGGCTCGACGTGTCGCGGGCATCCAGCATCATCAGCTCGGACTCGGTGTCGGGGTACCCCATCGAGATGCGCGCCATGAACCGGTCCCGCTGGGCTTCGGGAAGCGCATAGGTGCCCTCCATCTCGATCGGGTTCTGCGTGGCCACGACCGTGAAGGGCAGCGGCAGCAGATAGGTGGAGCCGTCGACGGTGACCTGGCGTTCCTCCATGCATTCCAGCAGCGCGGACTGGGTCTTCGGGCTCGCCCGGTTGATCTCGTCCCCGATCACGATGTTCGCGAAGATGGCGCCAGGCTTGAACTCGAATCGGCGGTCCACCTGGTTGAACACCGACACGCCCGTCACGTCGGAGGGCAGCAGGTCGGGGGTGAACTGGACGCGGCTGACCGTGCAGTGCACGGACTTGGCCAGCGCCTTGGCCAGCATGGTCTTGCCGACGCCGGGAACGTCCTCGATCAGAAGGTGCCCCTGGGCCAGCAGCACCGTGAGAGCCGTCGTGACGGCCGTGTGCTTGCCGTCGATGACGGTTTCCACATTGCGGATGATCGCACGCGCCGCAGCCTCGACGGCCGGAAGGTCCATCAGGGTCTCGTCGTCCGTGTCGGCGACAGGGCCGCCCGCGTTCCCGGCGAGCGCCGGAACGGAAACCGAGCGCACGGGCGACGTATTCACACGCGTGTCTTCTGCAGGAACGCCGCCACGGCCGGCGGCACATACGGGGTGATATCGCCGCCGAGCGCGGCGACCTGGCGCACCAGGGAACTGGACACGTGGGCGTTGGCCGGGTCCGGCAGCAGGAAGATCGTTTCCACGGCGGCGAGGTTGCGGTTCACGATCGCCATTGGGGTCTCGTAGGCCACGTCCACCTGTGAGCGGATGCCCTTGATCAGCACGCTTGCGCCGACCTCCGTGCAGTATTCGACGAGCAGCCCCATGCCCCAGGAGGCCACCACGATGTTGCCCGGCAGCCCGGCGTCCAGGATGGACCGCTGCAGCAGGGAAACCCGCTGGCTGATCGGCAGCAGAGCCGTCTTGCCGGGGTTGTGCACGACGAGCACGTGCAGTTCGTCGAAGAGACCGGACGCCCGTTCAATCACGTCGAGATGACCCCGCGTGACGGGGTCGAATGAACCGGGGACGACGGCGATCCTGCGCATAGCGATCACCCTAGCCCCAGTGCGTGAACGGTGCCTGAGCGCGCTCCGATCCTGCTGTCAGGACTTGGTGAGCGAGGCCCGCTCCGCGTCGTCGAGGCGCCGCCGCACCGCCTCCCGCAACGCCGGGACCGATTCGAGGTGCGGGTCGTGCTCGCTCAGGCGCTGCGCATAGCCTCTGGCCTCCCCGATCAGGTCGCCGTCGGTCGCCACCCTCAGCAGACGCAGCGAAGAGCGGCCCCCGGACTGGTTGCTGCCGAGCACATCGCCCTCCCGGCGCAGCTCCAGGTCGACCTGGGCCAACTCGAACCCGTCGAGGGTGGCAGCGACAGCCTCGACTCGCTCGCGCGCGATGGTTTCGGCCTCCGCGCTCGTGACCAGGAGACAGAGCCCCGGCACGCCGCCGCGGCCCACCCGGCCGCGCAGCTGGTGCAGTTGCGAGACGCCGAACCGGTCGGCGTCCAGCACCACCATGGCGGAGGCGTTGGGCACGTCGACGCCAACCTCGATGACGGTCGTCGCCACGAGCACGTCGATCTCACCGGCCGCGAACGCGCGCATGGCCACGTCTTTCTCTTCGCTGGTCATGCGCCCGTGCAGCGGTTCGATGCGGGCAGAGGCCAGGGCCGGGTTACGACGCAGTTCGGCGAGCACCATTTCGACGGATGCCGGCGCTGCAGCCTCGGGATCGACCTCCGCGCCCTCCTCGAGCTGTTTCGGGGCGATGGCCGGGCACACCACGAAACCCTGGCGGCCCTGAGCGAGCTCCTCCGCCAGCCGGGTCCACACCCGGGTGACCCAGCCGGGCTTCTCGAACACAGGCACGACGAACGTCTCGATGCCCTGCCGCCCCTCCGGCAGCTCCGCGATCGTGCTCACGTCGAGGTCGCCGAACACGGTCATGGCCACGGTGCGCGGGATCGGGGTGGCGGTAAGCACCAGCACGTGCGGCGGCACGGCCCCCTTCAGCCGCAGCGCCTCGCGCTGGTCCACGCCGAACCGGTGCTGCTCGTCGACGACGACAAGTCCGAGGTCGAAGAACGTGACCTTGTCGCCGAGCAGCGCATGCGTGCCGATCACGATCTTGGCCTGTCCGGACACCACTCGGAGCAGCGCCTTGCGGCGCTCTGCCACCGGCAGCTGCCCGGTGAGCAGGGTGGGCATCAGCGTGCCCGCCAGCTCGGGGCCGAGCGACCGCACGATCGTGCGCAGGTGCTGGGCCGCCAGAACCTCGGTGGGAGCGAGGAAAGCCGATTGGCCGCCCGTGTCGGCGACAGTGAGCATGGCCCGCAGGGCCACGACGGTCTTGCCGGAGCCGACCTCACCCTGCAGCAGCCGGTTCATCGGGTGGGTCTCGATAAGGTCGGCGGAGATCTCCGTGGCCACGCCCTGCTGGTCCGCGGTGAGGCTGAAGGGCAGGCCGGCGTCGAAGCGCTCGAGCAGGCCGCCGGACGACGCCACTCGCGGGGTGGAGTGCTGCTGCCGGGCGGTGAGCCGCTGCTGCACCAGGGCGCTCTGCAGCACGAAGGCCTCGGTGAACCGCAGGGTGTCCCTCGCGCGGCGCCAGTCCGCATCGGTTTCCGGGCGGTGGATCAGCTCGAAGGCCCGGCCCTGCGGCAGCAGCCCGCGCTCGGCGCGCAGCCCCGGCGGGATCGGGTCGGGCACCGGGCCCACGCTGTCCAGCAGGATCGCGATGGACTGCGCGACCTGCCAGCTGGCCACGGTGTTGGTGGCCGGGTAGATCGCGACGGGCTGCTCGATCCAGAGTTTGGCGGCCGCGGCATCCGTGGGCATCTCGGGTTCGTCGTCGGCGCCGGGGCCGAAGAGCTTGTAGGTCGGGTGCGTGAGCTGCAGGTGGCCCCGGTAGTCGGTGACCTTCCCCGCGAACATTCCGCGCATGCCGGGTTGGAGCTGCCTGGCCCGCCAGGACTGGTTGAACCAGGTGAGACTGAGGATGCCGCGGCCGTCGGAGATCTTCACCTCGACGATCGACCCCTTGCGGGCTTTCATCGGGCGTTCCTCGACCGAGCGGATCTCCGCCACAATGGTCACGTTCTCGTCGAGCGGCAGCAGGCTGATCGACGAGAGCTCGCCGCGGCGGGCGTAGCGGCGCGGGTAGTGGCTGAGCAGATCGCCCACGGTGTGCGAGCCGAAGGCCTTGCCCAGGGCGACGGCCGTTTTGCCGCCGACCACGGTGGCCAGCTTGCTGTCGAGGGTCACCGGGGCGAGAGTCTCCCCAGCCTCCGAATCGGTCATGTCTCGATCGTAGGCGGCACGTGCGACATGCGGCACCGGGTCGGCGCGGGTGCGCCGCGAGCTCGGCCGCCGACGGGCGATAAACTCGACGGGTTATGACGCGAATCGTCGCCGGGTTTGCCGGTTCCCTGCCCCTGGCGGTGCCCAAGACCGGCACCCGCCCCACCAGCGACCGCGTTCGGGAGGCGATCTTCTCCGCCCTCGACGCGCGCGACATCATCCGTGGCGCTCGGGTTCTCGATCTGTACGCCGGATCGGGCGGGCTCGGCCTGGAGGCGGCCAGCCGGGGAGCGCGCATCGTGACCCTGGTCGAGAACAACTTCGGCGCCGCGCAGATGTGCCGGAAGAACACCGAGGCCGTGCTGCGGGCGGCACCGGGGCGGGGCGCCCCGAAGATCAAGGTGAGCAGCCAGGCCGTGCAGTCGTTCCTCGCGGCCACCGGCGAAGGGTTCGACCTGGTCTTCATCGACCCGCCCTACGACCTGGCCGAGACCGAGCTCGGCCACAACCTTGCCGCCCTGGCGCCGCTGCTCGACCCGGGCGCACTCGTCATCGTGGAGCGCAGTTCGCGCTCCCCCGAACCGGTCTGGGGAGCGGGCCTCGGATCCGACCGGCGCAAGGACTACGGCGACACGACCGTCTGGTACGCCTCCCCCGTGCTGCCGGCGGCCTGAGGCGCTCTCAGGCGACGGCGCCGTCCCAGCCGCGGTAGGGGTCCCAACCGGCCTGGTCGTGGGGGCGGCCGTCCACCAGGACCGAGCCTGCGGCATCCGTCACCACGCCGACGGCGCGGAAGCCGGCGGGCAGCACGGCGCCCGGCGGGAAAGTGGCCAGCAGGCCGTGGTCCTCGCCGCCGCCGAGGGAACGCTCGACATTCTCGCCGAGGGCCGACCGGGCGAAGTCGATGCCCACGCCGCTGGCCCGGGCGAGGCGCCCGGCGTCGATGGCGAGTCCGTCGGACACGTCCAGCATCGCGGTCGCGCCGGCGCCGGCGGCGGCCGGACCTCGGTCGATGGGCGGCACCGGTGCGAGCTGCGCGGCGACCGCCTCAGGATGCTGCGCCCGCAGTGCATCCGCCAGCGCAGCATCCGGAACACCGTTTTCGTCCACGGCGAGACGGAAGAGCAGGTCCAGGCCTCGGGCGGCCTCACCGAGGCGCCCGGCCAGGACCACGACGTCGCCTGGCCGCGCCCCGGAGCGCAGCACGGGCTCGCGTCCCTCGAGGTCGCCGAAGGCTGTCACAGCGAGCGTGAGGGCGTCGGACGCGGACAGGTCGCCGCCGACGACGCCGCAGCCGGGGGCCAGCGCCTCGCAGCAGTCGCGCAACCCGTCGGCGATGCCCTCGATCACCGTGATCGGCGTCGACGGCGGGGCGGCGATCGCCACCACCAGTGCGGTGGGACGGGCCCCCATGGCGGCGACGTCGGACAGGTTCGTCGCGGCGGCCTTCCAGCCGAGGTCGTGCGGGGACGACCAGGCGAGCCGGAAATCCGGACCCTGGATCATCATGTCCGTGGTGACGACGTAGCGCCCGTCCGGGGCCCGCATCACGGCGGCGTCGTCGCCGGGGCCGAGGAGCTGGGCCGCGGAGCCCGGCAGTCGCGGGAAGATCCGAGCGAGAACCTCCCCTTCGCTCAGGTCGGCCAGCGTCGCACTCATGGGGAACATCGCGCCCGCAGCATTCGTCATGCTTCAAACGGTAGCCTGAATGTAATGACTCCCCGCATCCGTTTCCTCCACACCGGCCTCGCGCTCACGCTCGTCGCCGGTACCGTGCTCCTCACCGGCTGCACGGCGGTCGTGCCGCTGGAACCGGCCGCGGATGCCGTCAATCCCACCTGCGCCGACCTCATCGTTCGCCTTCCGACCTCGG
The DNA here is from genome assembly GCF_004403055.1 of Cryobacterium sp. TMT1-19. Lineage (NCBI taxonomy): Bacteria > Bacillati > Actinomycetota > Actinomycetes > Micrococcales > Microbacteriaceae > Cryobacterium > Cryobacterium sp. TMT1-19. Next base: position 102,757 of record NZ_SOHB01000042.1, on the reverse strand, counting down.
TGGCCTCGCTTCCGGAACGTGAGACGAACGCCCAGGCCACGGGCGCGTGGGGCACCCCGAGCGCGGTCCTGTTGCACTGCGGCGTTGCCGTTCCCCCACCGACGACGCTCCCCTGCCTCACGGTCAACGGCATCGACTGGATCGAAGACGACTCGGATGCCCCGCTCTACCGCTACACCACCTACGGCCGCGACCCGGCAACCGAACTGGTCATCGACTCGGACAAGGTCAGCGGGTCCACGGTGCTCGTAGACCTGGCGCAGGCCGTGGGTAACATCCCCGCGACGGGCCAGTGCCTCGGCGCCGCGGACCTGCTGCTGCCGACCGACGGCGAGACGGTGGCGCCCGCTCCATAGCCCGCCACCCCGCCACCCCGCCGGCCTGCTGCCCCGAGTCGACAGCTTTAGGGGTTGCGGCCGCACGGACGAGTGCGGGTACGGAGTTGTCAAGTGTTACGTCTCATTTCGTTACGCCGCGACGTCTGGGAGCAGCGCCGCCGGCCGGCCCGTAACGTCGCCGGGGAGTCGCCGTCACACGGCGTGCGGCCTCTGATGGACGGGGACACGACATGCTTCTCACCGGACTCGGCCTGGGCGTCGCCCTGGGCTTCACCATGCAGCGGGGCAGGTTCTGCGTCACCGGCGCGTTCCGGGACCTGTGGCTCACGGGCAGCACCCGCTGGCTGACGGCCTTTCTGATCGTCATCGCCGTGCAGAGTGTGGGAGTCTTCGGCCTCGACGCTGCCGGTGTGATCACCCTCGACCCCCAGCCCTTCGCCTGGCTGGCCACGATCATCGGTGCGTTCATCTTCGGGTTCGCCATCGTGCTGGCCGGCGGATGCGCCACGGGCACCTACTACCGCGCCGGCGAGGGTCTGGTGGGCAGCTGGTTCGCCCTGATCTTCTACGCCCTCTTCTCCGCCATCTCGAAGACGGGCGCGCTGTCCGCTCCGGTCGCGGCGCTGCGCGGTATCACCGTGGAGGCCTCCACCATCCACGGAGTCCTCGGCATCTCACCGTGGGTGCTGGTCGCGGTGCTCGTCACCGGCGTCGGCCTGCTCGCCCGGCACCACCTGCGGCTGCGGTCGTCCCTGCCGGTCGCGTCGCTCCCGGCCCGCACGAGCGGCATCCAGCATCTCCTGTTCGAGAAGAAATGGGGCGCGTTCACCACCGCCCTGATCATCGCGCCGCTCGCCATCCTCGCCTGGCCGCTCAGCTGGGCAACCGGGCGCGAGTCCGGGCTCGGTATCACCGGGCCGTCCTCGAACATCGTCAACTACCTCGTGCGCGGCAATCCCCAGTTGATCGACTGGGGAGTGTACCTGGTGATCGGCATCCTGCTCGGCTCGGTCATCGCAGCCAAGGGCAGCGGCGAGTTCCGGGTGCGACTGCCCGATGTCACCACCACCATCCGCAGCATCCTCGGCGGAGTGCTGATGGGCGTCGGAGCCAGCCTGGCCGGCGGATGCACCATCGGCAACGGCATGGTCGACACCGCCACCTTCGGCCTCCAGGGCTGGGTGGCGCTGGTGTTCATGATCATCGGCACCGGCGCCGCGACGCGCCTCTTCATCACCGGGTCCGCGCGGGTAGGGGTCTCCCCCGCTCGCGTTCCGGCCAACCAGTAGCAACCCCGTAGCCAACCAGGAGAAAGAAGCCCGACATGGCACAGTACGTACTTGAGACCGACGGTCAGGTCTGCCCGTTCCCGCTCGTGGAGGCCGGAGCCGCAATCGAGAAGCTCGACCTCGGCGACGAGCTCACCATCAACTTCGACTGCACGCAAGCGACGGACGCCCTGCCACGCTGGGCGGCGGAGAGCGGCTACCCGGTCACGCACTTCGATCGCGTCGGGGACGCCCACTGGACCATCACGGTGCAGAAGGCCTGATCGCCGCGCCGGGCGCGCGGCTGGGCGGCTAGACCGCCAGGTGCAGCGCGGCCGACGCGGCGCGGTGGGCGATCGCCACCTCGATCAGCTCATCAATCAACTGCGGGTAGGTGAAGCCACTGGCCAGCCAGCAGCTCGGGAACATCGAGATGGGGGTGAACCCGGGCATGGTGTTGATCTCGTTGATCACCCAGCCGTCATCGGTGAGGAAGAAGTCCACCCGCGCCAGGCCGGCGCCATCGATCGCGTCGAACGCGCGGATGGCCAGGGCCTGTATCTGGGCGAGTTCCTCGGAGGTGAGGTCGGCCGGGCAGACCAGGTCGATGCCGGACGCACCGAGGTACTTGGCGGCAAAGTCGTAGAAGTCCCGCCCGGTGACCCGCACCTCGCCGGCGACGGATGCCCGCGTCGGCTCCCCAGGACGCCCCTGCAGCACCGCGATCTCGAGTTCGCGTCCGCGCAACCCGGCCTCGATCAGAACCTTGCTGTCCTCGAGCAGAGCAACCCGCATCGCCTCGGCGAGCTGGTCCAGGGTCGACACCCGACTCACGCCCACGCTCGACCCTGCCCGAGCCGGCTTCACGAACACGGGCAGCCCGAGCTCCTCGGCCGCCGCGAACGCCATCCCGGGAGCCTCGGCCCAATCGCCGGCGGTGATGGTCCGCCACGGGGCGACCGGGAGGGCAGCCTGCTGGAAGACGGTCTTGGTGAAGTGCTTGTCCATTCCGAGCGCCGACGCGAGCACGCCTGAGCCCACGTAGGGCAGCCCGACGAGTTCGAGCAGCCCCTGCACGGTGCCGTCCTCGCCGAACGGGCCGTGCAGGATCGGGAAGACCAGGTCGACGTTGCCGAGCGAACGGTAGCCGGCGCCGTCACTGACGGTCAACTGGCGGCTGAGGCTGCTCTCCGGCCAGCGGATGCGGGTGCCGTTGTCGAAGACCTCCGGCAGTTCGTCCGCGTCCAATGTGAACCGGGCCGGGTCATCCGCTTCGAGCACGAAGGCTCCGTCGCGGGTGATGCCGACCGGAATGACGTGGTAGCGGTCGCGGTCAATCGCCGCCAGGACGCCGCCCGCTGTGGCGCAACTGATCGAATGTTCGCTTGACCGACCCCCAAAGAGCAGCGCCACCGTGAGCTTGTTCGTCATCAATCGTCCTTTCGCCCTGCGGCTCCGCTGAGTCCGTGGTCAGGTGCGGGGCGAGATCCCGCGGTTTCAGAGTACCGGCCAGCACCTGGCGGACCTGCTCAACGATGGGCATGTCCACCCCCTTGGCGCGGGCGAGATCGAGAATCGGTCCGACGGACGCAAGACCCTCGGTGGTCTGCTGCATCTGCTTGACGACGTCGTTGATGCCGTAGCCCTGGCCGAGGAGCCGGCCGGCGGTGTTGTTGCGCGACAGCGGCGACTGGCAGGTCGCGATCAGGTCGCCCAGGCCGGCCAGGCCAGCCAGCGTTTCCGGATGCGCGCCGTAGGCCACCGCGAAATCGGTCATCTCCACGAGGCCGCGGGTGATGATCGACGCCTTCGTGTTCTCCCCGTAGCCGACGCCGTCGACGATGCCGATGGCCACGGCGATGAGGTTCTTCAGCACGCCGCCGAATTCGGTGCCGATGACATCCGTGTTGACGTAGGAGCGGAAGTAGCGGTTGCGGGCCAGCATGGCAACGGCCTGCGCGGTCTCGAGGCTGTTCGAGGAGACCACGGCCGCCGTCGGCTGTTCCTTGGCGATTTCCAGGGCCAGGTTGGGTCCGGAGATCGCCGCGATCAGGTCGGGGTTGATCGGCAGGATCTCGGCGATGATCTGACTCATGCGCAGGCCGGACCCGCGCTCGACGCCCTTCATCAGCGACACCACGATGGCGCCGGGAGCCAGGAACGGCTCGGCCAGGATCAGGTTCTCGCGCAGCGACTGGCTCGGCACCGATACGAACACCTGCTCGGCGCCGGCGAGGGCCAGGTCGAGCCTCGCGGTGGCCCGCAGGCCCTCCGGCAGGTTGATGCCGGGCAGGTAGTCGCTGTTGCGCCGGGCCTCGGTGATCTCGCGGGCGAGCTCGGGACGGCGGGCCCACAGCACGACGTCGGCCCCGCCGTCGGCCAGGATCTTGGCGAACGTGGTGCCCCAGCTGCCGGCGCCGAGAACGGCCACCCGTTTGCCTGGCTGAACCTTAGGCTTCAAAACGGCCGGTCTCTTTCTGATCGTGTTCGGTCGGGTTCCAGCGCTTGGACGGCGCCGTCTCGCCCCGAAGATCTTCGAGCAACTGGGTGATGGCGGCCATGACGAGCGTGGTGGCCTCGTTGAGCGTCGCCGGGTCGAGGTTGCGGCCCCGGAACTGCGCCAGGTCGAGCGGGTCACCGATCTTGACCAGCACGGTCTTGCGCGGGAATAGGCTCAGGCGCTTCGAGTAGCGCGGCATGATCGCCTGCGCTCCCCAGTGGGCCACCGGCACGATCGGGATACCCTGCTCGAGAGCGATCCGCACGGCGCCGGTCTTGCCACGCATCGGCCACAGCGCGGGGTCCCGGGTCAGCGACCCCTCCGGGTAGACGACGACCATCTGGCCACGTTCGACCAGTCGCTCGGCCGCCTTCACGGGCTCGCTGCCGCGCACGCTGCCGCCGCGCTGCACCGGGATCTGTCCCGACTTGTGCAGCAGCCACCCGATCACCGGGATTTTGAAGACGGATGCCTTCGCCATGAACCGGGGCGCGCGCCCCATATTCCAGCTCAGCACCCCCATCAGAAGCGGGTCGATCTCGCTGAAGTGGTTGGGCGCCATCACGAACGCCCCCGAACGGGGGAACTTCGCGGCGTCGGTGACTTTGTACCGCACGGCGAGATTGATCACCGGAAGGATCATCATCGCCAGCACCCAGAACACGGATGGCCGCCGGGTCTCCGAACGCTCCCGCCCGGGGTTCACGACGTCACGGGAGATGTGGGTCTGGGGCGTTGGATCGGACACGGACGCTGGATCGGATGCTGGCACAGCCCCATTATCCTTCGAGATCGAAGTCAGCCCCCAACAGTTGAAGCTTGGTGATGAAGTTCTCGTAGCCGCGGCTGATGATTCCGACGTTGCTGACGGTGGAGGTTCCCTTCGCGGTCAGCGCCGCGATCAGGTGGCTGAAGCCACCACGCAAATCGGGAACCTCGATGTCGGCGCCGGTCAGTTTCGTCGGCCCGGTGATCACGGCCGAATGGTTGAAGTTGCGCTGGCCGAACCGGCAGGGGTGCCCGCCGAGGCATTCCCGGTGGATTTGGATGGTGGCGCCCATCTCGACGAGAGCGTCCACGAAGCCGAAGCGCTGCTCGTAGACGGTCTCGTGCACGATCGAGACGCCGTGCGCGTGGGTCAAGGCGATCACGAGCGGCTGCTGCCAATCCGTCATGAAGCCGGGGTGCACATCCGTCTCGATGATGACGGGCTTGAGGTCGCCGCCCGGGTGGTAAAAACGGATGCCGTCGTCTTCGATGTCAAACGCCCCACCGACCTTGCGGAACACGTTCAGGAACGTCAACATCTCGGGCTGGCGCGCGCCGCCGACGAAGATGTCGCCGTCGGTGGCCAGGGCCGCTGCCGCCCAGCTGGCCGCCTCGTTCCGGTCGAACAGGGCGCGGTGGTTGTAGCCCTCGAGGCGCTCGACGCCCTCGATCCGGATCACCCGGTCGGTGTCGACCGTGATGATGGCGCCCATCTTCTGCAGAATGTTGATGAGATCCATGATCTCGGGCTCGATCGCCGCGCCCTTGAGCTCGGTGATGCCCTCCGCGCGCACGGCGGTCAGGAGTACCTGCTCGGTCGCGCCGACGCTCGGGTAGGGCAGGGACACCTTGGTGCCCTTGAGCCCGTTGGGCGCGGACATCCGGATGCCGTTGGGCTGCTTCTCGACGACGGCGCCGAACTTGCGCAGCACGTCCAGGTGGTAGTCGATCGGGCGGTCGCCGATGCGGCAGCCGCCGAGATCGGGGATGAACGCCTCCCCGAGGCGGTGCAGCAGAGGGCCGCAGAACAGGATCGGGATGCGCGAGGAACCGGCGTGCGCGTCGATCGCCGCGAAATGCGCGCTCTCGACGTCGACCGGGTCGAGCAGCAGTTCGCCGGGCTCGGCGCCGTCGGTGACCTTGACGCCGTGCACTTCGAGCAGCTGGCGCACGATGCGCACGTCGCTGATGTTCGGCACGTTCTTGAGCGTGCTAGGACTCTCACCGAGAAGGGCCGCGACCATGGCCTTGGTGACCAGGTTCTTCGCGCCTTTAAGTTCGATCCGGCCGACCAGGGGGATGCCGCCGCGGATGGTGATCCGGTCGCCCTGCAGCCCGACGGCCGCGCCCCAGTTCTGGGCGTTCTCGCGGTTCTGCGCGTCCGACCGGTTCTGGTCGTCTTCACGGTCCTGGGTGATTTCGCTGATGGTGCTCACAAACGTACCTGCCTTGCGGGGAGAGTGCGGGGCCGCCATGGCTCCCGGTGGGATTCGAATTCTGCGATCCGCGCTTCATCGCGCAGTGTGAGGCCGATGTCGTCGAGGCCCTCGAGGAGGCGCCACCGGGTATAGTCATCGATCTCGAACGGAACGGTGAGGCCGCCCACGCGGGCGGTCCTCGACACGAGGTCGACCGTCAGTTCGACTCCGGGACAGGCCTCGATGATGTCCCACAGGCGCTGGGCGTCGGCCTCGGAGATCTGGCCGGCGAGCAGACCCTGCTTGCCGGAGTTGCCGCGGAAGATGTCGCCGAAGCGGGGGCTGAGGACCACGTCGAAGCCGTAGTCACGTAGCGCCCAGACGGCGTGCTCCCGCGAGGAGCCGGTGCCGAAGTCGGCGCCGGCCACGAGCACGCGGGCACCCTCGTAGGCCGGGTTGTTGAGTACGAAGTCGGGGTCGGCGCGCCAGCGGGCGAAGAGGGCGTCTTCGAAGCCGGTCTTGGTGACGCGCTTGAGGTAGACGGCGGGAATGATCTGGTCGGTGTCGACGTTGGAGCGGCGCAGTGGAAGCGCGATGCCCGTGACGGTTGTGAACTTTTCCATTACTTACTCGTCTCCATCCTGGACCAGGTCCCACGGGCTCGACAGCGTACCGCGGATAGCGGTCGCCGCCGCGACCAGCGGGGAGACGAGGTGCGTGCGCCCGCCCTTGCCCTGACGGCCCTCGAAATTGCGGTTGCTCGTGGAAGCGCACCGCTCGCCGGGAGCGAGCTGGTCGGGGTTCATGCCGAGGCACATCGAACAGCCGGCGAAGCGCCATTCGGCGCCGAAGTCGGTGAAGATCTTATCGAGGCCCTCCGCCTCGGCCTCGATGCGCACCCGCGCAGAACCGGGCACCACCAGCATCCGCACGCCGGGGGCCAGGCTATGGCCCTGGATGATGTTGGCGGCGGCGCGCAGGTCCTCGACCCGGCTGTTGGTGCAGGAGCCGAGGAAGACGGTGTCTACCCGGATCTCCTTCATCGGGGTGCCAGCCGCCAGGTCCATGTACTCGAGGGCGCGTTCGGCGGCCGAGCGCTCGTTGGCGTCGATGATTCCGGACGGGTCCGGCACGGTATCGCTCAGGGACACGCCCTGCCCGGGGTTGGTGCCCCAGGTCACGAAGGGTTCGAGAGTGTCGGCGTCGAGCAGCACCTCGGCGTCGAACACAGCGCCGTCGTCGGTGGCGAGGGTGTCCCAGTAGCCGACCGCGTCGAGCCAATCCTGGCCTTCCGGGGCGTGTGCGCGACCCTGAAGGTAGTCGTAGGTGATCGCATCCGGGGCCACCATGCCCGCGCGGGCGCCGGCCTCGATCGACATGTTGCAGATGGTCATGCGACCCTCCATGGAGAGGGCGCGGATGGCGCTGCCGCGGTATTCGAGCACGTAGCCCTGGCCACCGCCGGTACCGATCTTCGCGATCACGGCGAGGATGATGTCCTTGGCCGTCACGCCGGGGCGGAGAGTGCCGTCGACGGTGATCGCCATGGTCTTGAAGGGTGTCAGGGGCAGAGTCTGGGTGGCCATCACGTGCTCTACCTCGCTTGTGCCGATGCCGAGCGCCATGGCCCCGAAGGCGCCGTGGGTGGAGGTATGGGAGTCGCCGCAGACGACGGTGATGCCCGGCTGGGTCAGGCCCAGCTGCGGTCCGACGACGTGCACGATGCCCTGCTCGATGTCGCCGAGCGAGTGCAGGCGAATGCCGAATTCCTCGCAGTTGCGCCGCAACGTCTCGATCTGGGTGCGGCTGGTGAGGTCGGCGATGGGCTGGTCGATCGCCAGGGTCGGCGTGTTGTGGTCTTCCGTGGCGATGGTGAGATCGGGGCGGCGCAGAGGGCGTCCGGCCAGGCGCAGCCCGTCGAAGGCCTGCGGGCTGGTGACCTCGTGCACGAGGTGCAGGTCGATGTAGATCAGGTCGGGCGTGCCGTCTTCGCCCTTGGCGACGAGGTGTTTGTCCCAAACCTTTTCGGCCAGAGTACGCGGACGTTCTTCCAGCAGTGGTGCGTCAGTCATGTGTGTGTGCGTCTTCCTCAACGATGGGTATGCAGCCAACCAGAACTCCACGACGAGAGAGGCCTCAGAACTGGGACTCGTCGCGGCAGGGAAGAGAGAGTCGACGCAGCAGCACCCTGACAGGCTAACACTTTGCGTGTGCGAGCTTTGCCTGACGCCCCTCATTCGAGGGTGCTTTCCGCTGTGTCCACGACGCCACTCTATCTGTGGCGCGCTGCTTCGCCCGTGTCGGCGGTGTCGTCCTGCTCAGGGTTGCCCAGTTCCGACTCCACATAGACGACCGTCACGTTGTCGTGTCCGCCGCGGGCCAGAGCAGCGTCGACGAGCACGTCTGCGCGGGACCGGCTGGGCAAGCTATCACCGTCATAGGATGCCAGGATCTTCGCGATCTCGGCCGCGCCGAGTTCCTTGGTCAGTCCGTCGGAGCAGATCAGGAACGCGTGCCGCCCGGACGCCGGTAGCAGCCACACGTCGGCGTCCACGGACTCGTCGGCGCCGATCGCGCGGGTGATCACGTTGCGTTCCGGATGCTGCTCCGCCTCGTCACTGGAAATGAGACCCGCGTCGACCATCTCCTGCACAGCGGAATGGTCGACGCTCAGCTGCGCCAACGTGTGCCCGTCCCAGGTGTAGACCCGCGAGTCGCCGACGTTGAAGGCCATCCAGTGGAAGCCGACGTCGTCGCCGGCGTCGACGAACGCGATGCCCGACAGCGTCGTGCCGGACACCGCGGTGCCGTAGTCGTCGACGGCGCTGAGGTCGCGCACCGCATCGTTCGACGAGTGGATGGCGTCGAGCACGCGTTCCGGGGTCGAAGGTGCGTCGCAGGCGATGTGTTCCTCGAAGACCCGCACGACTGTCTGGCTGGCCACGTCGCCCTGGGCGTGACCACCCATGCCGTCGGCGACCAGGAAGACCGGGGCCAGGGCCAGGAAGCTGTCCTCGTTGACCTTGCGCTCGCGGCCGACGTCGCTCCGGGCACTGAACACGAACCGCGCACGGGTTGCGGGGAGCACCAGTTCGCTCTCACTCTGCGAGGCCACGTCAGCTCCTGTGTTCGAGTGCGTGCGAGGCACGTCGGCGAATGTCACTCCTCGACGAAGTGGGGGATCTCCTCGGCGAGGGTGTGACCGCGCCGGCGAGCATCCCGCCGAGCCTTGATCAGGCTGGCGATGGTGGCCACGGCCATGGAAACCACGATCACCCCGAGAGAAGTCCAGGTGTCGATCTCCGGAGCCCAGCCCACGCCTTCGCCGCCGTTGATGAAGAAGACCTCATTGTTGTGCAGGGCATGGAAGACAAGCTTGACGCCGATGAAGAACAGGATGAACGCGATCCCGTAATTGAGGTATTCGAGGCGTTCGAGCAGCCCGCCCAGCAGGAAGTACAGCTGACGCAGCCCCATCAGGGCGAACACGTTCGCGGTGAACACGATGAAGGGGCTCTGCGTGATGCCGAAGATCGCCGGGATGGAGTCGAGGGCGAAGACCAGGTCGGTGGTGCCGATCGCGAGGAGCACGATCAGCATGGGGGTGAAGACCTTCTTGCCGTCGACCAGGGTGCGCAACTTCGAACCGTCGAAGGTCGACGAGATGTTCATGTGCCGACGCAGGTAACGGATCAGCCCGTTGTCGGCCTCGTCCACGTCGGGCTCTTTTGCGACCGCCTGGTGCACGGCCGTGTAGAGGAGGAACGCGCCGAAAATGTAGAAGATCCAGCTGAAGTTCTCGATCAGCTGGGCTCCGAGCAGGATGAAGATGCCGCGCAGCACCAGCGCGATGATGATGCCCACGATCAGCACCTCCTGCTGGTACTTCCGGGGCACCGAGAACCTCGCCATGATGATGACGAAAACGAACAGGTTGTCGATGCTGAGGCTGTACTCCGTGAGCCAGCCGGCGAGGAACTGTCCCGCGTGCTCGGCGTCGCCCAGAACCAGCATCAGCAGGGCGAAGATCAGGGCCAGTCCCACGTAGAAGGCAACCCACAGGCTGGCCTCGCGCATCGAGGGCACGTGCGGCCGCTTGAAGACGATGAGGAGGTCGGCAACCAGGACGAGCGTCAGGACGACGAGCGACCCAATCTCAAACCAGAGCGGAAGAGCAATTTCCATGCGTGTTGAGCCTTTCACTGAAGGGGATGCTGGAGGCAGCAGGAAACCTGAGAGTCTCTCCCGTATCGATGGATCGATACCGCCGTGCCGGGCCCCTGCGACGCGGCCCGTGTTGACGTTCACGGCGAGGTGCCCGAAACGGGCACAGGGATATTCCCCTTCACTCCGTGGAGTCTACCGGGGTCTCGCTTAAATAAGACACCCGGTGCCCCTCGAAAAGAAGGAAACCGGGCTGTTGTGACCCCAGCGGGATTCGAACCCGCGTTACCGCCGTGAGAGGGCGATGTCCTAGGCCGCTAAACGATGGGGCCGTTTTGCAACTCACCTAATATGCCACACGCCGATAGCTAAAACCAAACTGAGCGGCTCAGGCGTGCACGAGCAGGGCTTTGGGTACCACGTCGACCTGCACCGGCATTGCCCCGACCCTCTCCCCGTCGGCGTAGGCGGCGACCAATCGGCGTCGATCCGGATGCTGCGACACCGGGTGATTTCCACCTGCGGCAGGGTTGCATGCGTGCCCGAGAATACCTTCGGGAAGACACGGAGGAAACCCGCCCGCGACAGCGGGGCCACGATGAAGAGGTCCAGCAGGCCGTCGTCGATCACCGCACCCGGAACGATGCGCATGCCGCCGCCGATTGACACGTTGTTGGCGACGGAGATCAGCATGGCCCGCACCCGGCGTGGCCGGCCGTCGACGGTCAGCCGGTAGGAGATGGGCCGAAACGTCGTCAGCACCAGCAGCATGGCCAGGGTGTAGCGGCTCTTCCCGCGGGGCCGGCGCATCCGGTTGGCCCGTTCGTTGACCACGGCGTCGAGCCCGGCCGAAAGCACGCCCGCGAACCAGATCGTCGTGTCGCCGCACCGCACCCGGGCGGCGCCTATGGCCCGCGGCGGGCGGGTGAGGGCATCGAGCAGGTGACGGATGGCGGCATCCGTGTCGCGACCGGGATCCCCAGCCCGCGCGCGAGGTCGTTGCCCGTGCCGCACGGCACAATGGCCAGAGGTCGACTCGTGCCAGCCAGGAGGTTGGTGCCAAGGCTGACCATCCCGTCGCCGCCGACGACCACGAGCGCGTCGACCCGCGACACCAGCGCGCCCTGGACGTCGCGGCGAAGCGCGTCGAAGCTGGGGGCGCTCAGACTGGTCACCTGATGGCCGGCCGCGACCAGGGCCTGGGCAACCCGAGGGCCGACGTCCCTGCGGCGACCGAAAGCGGCGGCGGCGTTGATGGCGACGACGAGGTGAAGACATGGAGGCACCGCTCCAGTATGGTCTCAGCTTGCAGCGCTCTGGGATTGGGTATTAGCTCAATCCATGAAACTGACGAAACTCGAGCACGCGGCTTTGATTCTTGACAAGGCCGGCCAGAAGTTATTCATCGATCCCGGCTCGTTCACGAGCCCGCTCACCGACACCGCCCGGGCCGTCGCCGTCGTGCTCACCCATGAGCACCCCGACCACTGGACCCCGGAACAGCTGGACCGCATCATCGCCCTGAACCCCGACGTGGCGATCTTTGCCCCGGCCGGGGTCGCGGCCGCCGCCGCCGGCTATCCCGTGACCGTCGTCAGCGCGGGCGACACCGTGCAGGCCGGGCCGTTTCGGCTGCGCTTCTTCGGCGGCACGCACGCTATCATCCACAAAACGATTCCGGTGATCGACAACCTCGGCGTACTCGTCGACGAGGAGCTCTACTACGGCGGTGACTCGTTTGCGATTCCGGAAGGCGTGACAGTGCAGACCCTCGCCGTTCCGGCCGGCGCGCCCTGGCTCAAGATCAGCGAGGTGATGGACTACGTGCTGGCCCTCGAGCCGCGCCGCACCTTCCCCACCCACGAAATGGGACTCTCCCGGGGTGGCAAGGAACTGTCCAACGCCCGGATTCAGTGGGCCACCGAGCAGAACGGCGGCGAGTTCTTCCCGCTCGAGCCGAACGAGTCCCTTGACCTGTGATGTTTGACGCTCCTTTCGGGGGGTAGCCCTGTAGGAATCCCACAAACGATATATAGTCAGCGCGGAATGCGTTAGCCCTGGCCCCGAACTTTTCCGGGCTTCGGTTCGTGGCCTCTCCCCACTGCTACGGTCGTGTCACTCCGGCGCGCCACCGTGCCGCACGGCCGTGAACCACCGGCCGTGACGTCGGAGTCTGACCGCGCACCGCACACCACACCATGTGAGTTCCGGCATGCCCGCATGCCTGCTCACGTCTTTCAAGGAGCCTCAATGACGAGATCTGACCGTGCACTATCCCGCCCAGGCACCATTGGCATTCGCTCCACTGTGGCCGGGCTCAGCCTCATGCTGGTCATGCTGCTGACGTTCTTCTTCCTGACCACCGGGCGGCTGGCCAGCGGCGCCGGAGAACTCTCCACCGGAGCCGTCACGGTGGAAACCGGCTCCCTGAAAGTCACCGGCGGCGCGGCACAACTCGCCGTGGGCGCCGAAACGCTGTCGGAGGGCGCGGCCGCCGCGGCCGCCGGTGCGACCGACCTCCAGGCTGGGGCGACCCGGGCCAACACGGGCGCCATCAGCCTGGCGACAGGTGCGGCGAACGCTTCGGCCGGCGCCGGCACCCTCCTCGACGGAGCACTCACGAGCGTCAGCGGCAGCACCAGGCTGGTGCTCGGCGCCGAATCGGCCGCACGGGGCGCGGAGACGCTGTCCGCCGGCGCCGCCACCGCCGCCAGCGGAGCGAGCGCTCTCGCCGCCGGTGCCGGAGCTGCTGCGACCGGTGCGGCGACTCTCGCCGCCGGCGTCGCCACGACAGGGACCGGCGCCATGAAGGTCTCCGCCGGCGCAACGCAGGTTGCCGCGGGTGCGGCAACCCTGGCCACCGGCGCCGGCCAGGCTGCCCTCGGCGCCAGGACGGCTCGCGACGGCTCGGTCCTGCTCGCCGTTGGAACGGCATCCGCCGCCCAGGGCACGAACCAGGCTCGGCGCGGCGCCGAGGCCCTCGCGCTGGGGGCGACCGAGCTCAGCGACGGAGCCCGCAGCGTCGCTGCGGGCGCCACGAGGCTGGATGCCGCCCTCGCCACCCTGGCCGACCAGGTCGAGGCGGACACGATCACCCCGGACGCCCTTCTGGCCACTCTCCAGGGGCTGAGCTCCGCCGCCTCCAGCCTGCACACGGGCACCACGGGGGTTGAGTCCGGGGCTGTTGCCCTTCGGGACGGTTCGGCCGTCCTCCGCGACGGATTGACGCCCCTGAGCGAGGGCACTGCGGTGCTCCAGACGAGATCCGCAGAACTGCGCGACGGGCTCACAACCCTCGCCGCCGGCGCGGCCCAGGTGTCCGGCGGAGCTGCCGCGGTGGCCGCGGGGACAGGTGCCGTCGCGACGGGGGCCTCGGAACTCCAGGTCGGTACGCAGGCCCTCACCGCCGGTTCCGAACGGGTTGCGGCCGGCACCAGCGCGGTTTCCACCGGTGCAAGCTCCCTCCAGGGCGGCACCAGCCGAGTAGCCGCCGGCGCCTCGTCGTTGTTCACGGGAGCGACGACCCTGGCAACTGGCGCTGTGAGTCTCGCCGACGGCGCAACCCGCATCTCGGTCGGCGCCGGGTCATTGACCGACGGCACGCAGACCCTCGCGGCGGGGGCGTCCACGCTGGTCGCCGGCACCACTGCGCTCGAAACCGGGTCCACTGCCCTGGCCGAAGGCACCGAGAAAGTGTCGGACGGATCCGGGACGCTCCTCGACGGTGCGAACACGCTCGCCGCCGGCACCGCCGAGCTGAGCGCCGGCTATGCCAAGGTGGCCGCGGGTTCAGGCAAGCTGGCCGATGGCGCCGAGACGCTGAGCTTCAATCGCGCGGCTCCCGGGATCATGGTCCTAATCGGATTGGTCCTGGCAGGGGCAACCGTCTGGCTGATCCGCCGCCTGAGAATGGGGCGCTGACCGAGAACCGATAGGCCGCGGGGCCTGGATCCACTGATCCGGGCCCCGCTTTGTCCGGCCCAAAACCAAAGAAGGGGATGCACCGCCCCTGCACAGGGCGCACCCAGCTGACGGGGCATCGGTGCAGCTACTGTAATTTTGATGGCTCTGCACAAGTGCGACCCGATGACGTCTCCCCCGAAGGATGCTGCCCCTATGACTGTTCCCGTTCTCTCGGCCCAGAACATCGGCAAGTCCTATGGGAGCGGGGCGAACCGTTTCGACGCGCTCAAGGGAGTCTCCGTCGACATCCGCGCCGGTGAATCCGTCGCCATCGTCGGCAAGAGCGGGTCCGGCAAGTCCACGCTCATGCACCTGTTGGCGCTGCTGGACGACCCGGACAGCGGCGCGCTGCTGGTCGAGGGAACGGATGCGAAGAAGCTCAAGGGCAAGGAGGTGAACCGGCTTCGTAACCAGGACTTCGGGTTCGTCTTCCAGCAGTTCTTCCTCACCGCCAATGCGAGTGTGCTCGAGAATGTCGTGCTCCCCCTGAAGATAGCCGGGGTCAGCCCGCAGGCGCGCAGGGCGCGCGGAATGAAGGCCTTGGAGCAGTTGGAGCTGGCCGACAAGGCGAAGAACAAGGCCATGAACCTCTCCGGCGGGCAGAAGCAGCGCGCCGTCATCGCCCGGGCCCTGGTCAACAACCCGAAGGTGATCTTCGCGGACGAACCGACCGGCAACCTCGACACGGCCACCGGAGCCGTCGTCGAGGACATCCTCTTCTCCCTCAATAAGGACAAGGGCATCACGCTCATCATCGTCACCCACGACATCGATCTCGCTGCCCGCTGCGACCGCCAGATCTTCATCCGGGACGGGATCGAGGACGTCACCAGATCTCCTGAAGCCATCTCGAAGCCCGAGGGAGCGCGCGCATGAAATTCGTCGACATCATCACAACCGCGATCGCGAACAGTTTTCGCAGCAAGCTCCGCACCGGCCTGACCGTCATCGCCATCTTCATCGGCGCGTTCACGCTCACCATCACCAGCGGCATCGGCACCGGGGTGACGAGCTACATCAACAGCCAGGTCTCGGCGATCGGTGCGGCGGATGTTCTCACGGTCTCCAAGACCGACGACGCCGCGGCGACGGAGAGCGACGGACCGGCGGCGTATGACCCGGAGAAGGCCACCACGATCAGCCTGGGCAACGGCTCGCGCCCTGGCAGCACCATCCAGGCGCTCACCGACGCCGATCTCGACACGATCAAGGCCACCAGCGGCATCCTCGGCGTCGACCCGGCGGTGCAGGTGACGCCCGACTTCATCGAGTACGACGGCAGCGGAAAGTTCGAGCTGACCGTGAACGCGGCCGCCACCCTCACCACGGCCGACCTGGCGGCCGGGGCTCAACTGGACAACGAGAGCGCCACCGACCAGCTTCTGCTGCCGACCACCTACCTCGACGCGCTGGGCTTCAGTACCCCGGAGTCGGCCATCGGCCAGACCGTCTCCATCGGCATCACTGATTTCGCGGGCACCCCGCAGCAGGTTCCGGCCACCATCGTCGGCGTGCAGAACGAGACCATCCTTGGCGCTGGGGCCGGCCTCAACCAGCCGCTGACCGACCGGCTGCACGACGTCGAACTCGCCGGCACCTCCGCCGGGGCACCACAGAGCTACGCCAGCGCGACCGCCCGGTTCGACCTGGACGCCTCCGACGAGGAGATCGTCGCGCTCAAGGCCGACCTCGCCGACCAGGGCTACGCCTCACAGACCGTCGCGGACCAGATCGGCTCGTTCGAAACCGTGATCAACGTCATCATCGGCGTGCTCAACGCCTTCGCCGTGATCGCGCTGATCGCCGCCGGCTTCGGCATCATCAACACGCTGCTGATGAGCGTGCAGGAACGCACCCGGGAGATCGGGCTGATGAAGGCTATGGGCATGAACGGCGGCCGTGTCTACGCCCTGTTCAGCACCGAGGCCGTCTTCATCGGCTTCCTGGGCAGCGCCCTGGGCGCGCTCGTTGCGGTGGGCGTCGGTTCGGTGATCAGCAACATCCTCGCTACGACCGTGTTCGAGAACCTGCCCGGACTTCAGGTCGTGCAGTTCGCGCCGAGTTCGATCGCCATCATCATCGGCGTCGTCATGTTGATCGCCTTCCTGGCCGGTACCCTGCCCGCCCGGGCCGCGGCGCGGCAGAACCCGATCGACGCCCTGCGGTATGAGTAGCACGGGCCCGAGCGGTGCGGGCCCGAACGGCCCCGGTCCGGCCGGCCCCGCCGCCGACCTGGGGCTGCGCGCCCGCAAGCGCGCGGCCACCCAGTCGGCGCTGGAGCGGGCCGCCATCTCGCTGGCCCTCGAGCACGGCTACGACCGGGTGACGGTCGACATGATCTGCGAGGCGGCCGTGGTCTCGCCGCGCACCTTCTTCAACTACTTCGGCACAAAGGACGGCGCGTTCCTCGGCGGTGCGCCGCCTCAGCCGACGGATGCCGAGCACCAGGCGTTCGTGCACGGCACCGGCCGGGACGTGCTGGGCGACCTCGTTGAAATGATCGCTGCCGCCGTGGCCGACCACTCCCCCGACACGGAACTCCTCCGTAACCGTAGGATGCTGATCGAGCGCACCCCGGAACTCCTCACCGGGGAGACGTCCCGCATCGCGGAGCTGGAGGAGCATCTGGTGCAGCTGGTCCTCGACCGCTTCCACGCCCAGGGGCGCACCGAGACGGGCACCCCCGATCTGGCCGACGAGGCCAGAATGGTCGTCGCCCTCGCGGGCAGTGTCATGCGCTACTCGATGCAGAAGTGGTTCTCCGGCGGCTTCACCGGCAGCCCCGGCGAGTTACTGCACCACTCCCTCGCCCTGGTGCAGCGCCTGACGGAGACGGCTGTTCCGGCGCCCCGCTAACGGGCGCCGCAGCGTCGCAAACGGGCATCCATCGTGACGCAATCTCGGAGATTTTCGGGAAACCCCGGTTTTCGCGCCCGGCTGAGCGGCGTGTTGCGAAAATCTCCGAAGTTAGCGCGGGGTGGCGCACCGGGTCTCGACGAGTTCGAGCGCCGAACGGGAGCCTCCGGACGTCGGGTCGCCGCTTCTCGACGAGCCCGACCACCGGTTGCTCGACCGGCGGCAGGCCAGGAGCGCTCGCGGCGCTACGCGGTGACGAGCTCGCGCCAGTCGGCCAGCGGCAGGCCGTGGGCTTCGGACACGGAACGGTTCGTGACCGCTCCGGCGGCGACGTTCAGGCCGAGGGCCAAGGCGTCATCGCGCTCGAGCGCCGCCTTCACGCCGAGGTTGGCCAGTGAGAGGGCGTACCGCAGGGTGACGTTGGTCAGCGCGTAGGTCGACGTGTTCGGCACGGCGCCGGGCATGTTGGCGACGCAGTAAAAGATCGAGTTGTGAACGCGGTAGGTCGGGTTTTCGTGCGTGGTCGCGTGGGTGTCCTCGAAGCAGCCGCCCTGGTCCACGGCAATGTCGACCAGCACGGAGCCGGACTTCATGCGCGCCACGAGGGCGTTGGTGACCAGCTTCGGGGCCTTGGCGCCCGGGATCAGCACGGAGCCGATGACCAGGTCGGCATCCGTCACGGCATTCTCGATCTCGTAGGAGTTGGACGCGACAGTTTTCAGCCGGCCCTGGTACTGCGCGTCGAGCTGGCGCAGCCGGTCGATGTTGATGTCGAGGATCGTGACGTCGGCGCCGAGGCCCATTGCCATGGCGGCCGCGTTGGTGCCGGCGACGCCGGCGCCCAGCACGACGACCTTCGCGGGGCGCACCCCGGGCACGCCGCCGAGCAGCACGCCCTTGCCGCCGGCCGGGGCCATCAGGGACTGCGCGCCGACCTGCACGGCCAGTCGGCCGGCCACCTCGCTCATCGGGGCCAGCAGCGGCAGCGCGCGGTTGGCGGTCTGCACCGTCTCGTAGGCGATGGCGGTGACGCCGGCTTCGGTCAGGGCGCGGGTGAGGTCAGGCTCGGCGGCCAGGTGCAGGTAGGTGAAGAGGATCAGACCCTCGCGGAAGCGGTGGTACTCGGAAGCGACCGGTTCCTTAACCTTCATCACCATGTCGGCGCGGGCCCAGATCTCGTCGGCGGAGTCGACCAGCTCGGCGCCGGCCACGTGGTACTCGTCGTCGGTGATGTGCGATCCGAGGCCGGCACCCTTTTCGACCAACACGGTGTGGCCGGCGGCCAGGAACTCGTGCACGCCCGAGGCTGTGATGGCTACGCGGAATTCGTTGTTCTTGATTTCCTTGGGTACACCGATGATCATGGCCGACTCCGTTGCTCAGTACTGCTTCGTTGAACTTGTGACAGGTGGCTGCGGCGCCACTTTCGACGGTGAACCGCAGCGGGGTCAAGACTAAATCCACCAATTCGGCCCGAGCCGCACGCCGCCGTCGGCCCTGCGCTCCAGCGACGGAGACCGATGCCGACAACGGCTCCACCGCAGCATAAATAAGCCTCGTGTTCAGGGGTTTTCCTGGTGATCACGGTCGGCTTCGCTCCGGACCGCACCGGTCACCGAAACGGGGAACCGCTTTGTCACTCGACAGTTGTCGCGCGTCAACCCGGCAAGCGTCGCCTGATGTCCGTTTCCGGCCTGCTCCGGCCCCCTAGCATTGAGCCAATGAGAACCGCGGAAATCGAAGACCTGGTCGAACACCTCGCGGCCGGCCTGGACCGCGCCCTCTCGCTCGAGGACCTCGACGGAGGCCTGCTGGCGTACAGCAGGGACCAGCCGCTCGCCGACAGCGTGCGTGTCAATTTCCTGTTGAGCAAGAAGGTGCCCGCCGACGTCAGCGCTTGGCAGTTGCAGCACGGAATCAGCACAGCGGTCCGTCCCGTCGCCGTTCCCGCCAACGCCGCGCTGGGCATGCTCGGCCGCGTCTGTGTGCCGCTGATGGTGCGGGGGTTCCGGGTCGGCTACCTGTGGGCGATGCAGGGGTCGCACGACGAATCCCCGGAGGCGATCCTCCGTGAGCTGCCCGCTGTGCGCGGCCAGCTGGACCGGCTGGCCGAGACCCTGCTCGACACCAACACCGCCGAATCCGAGCACCGCCGGCAACGTGAGGCCCTATTCCTCGCGGCCTGCCACGCGGAGACATCCGCCATCGAGGAGATCGCGGGCTGGCCGCAGATTCATGGGACCGGACCGTGGCATCTCGCCACCCTGATGCCCCGCCCCGTCGAGCAGGCCGACGGCGGCGAGGCCACGCCCGATTTCGCCGCCGGCGTTCTGCTCCAGCGGATCTCGGCGCTGCACGCCACGGTCGGCATCGACGCGGCCCGGTTCAGCGCCGGCACCGAGACCCACGCGGTTGTGCTGCTGCGCGATTCACCGGGCAAGGTGGCACACACCGAGATGCTTCACCGCTATCGGTCCGAACTCGCCCGGCGTGGCGGCACCCCCGAGCGTCCCGACCTGATGGGCTTCAGCGAGGTGTTCACCGATCTCAGACGGTTCCCGGATGCCTACATCCAGTCCCGCAAAGCGGTGCAGGCCGCCGCCGTCGACGCCCGGTTGGGCACCATCGCCGATTTCCGCCAGATCGGCGTCTACCAGTTCCTCGCGGCCAGCAGCCGCAACCTTTCCCCCGTGGAATCGGTCTACTTCGCCGAGCTGCGGGACTTCGACGACAACCACGAGTTGCTTCCGATGCTGGAACTGCTCTACGACACCGACGGGTCGGTTCAGGATGTCGCGGCGGCCCTGCACCTGCACCGCAGCAGCATCTACAACCGGCTGGCGAAGATCCGCACCCTGATCGGCGCTGACCCGCTGGGCGGCCAGGTGCGGCTGGAACTGCACCTCGCGATGAAGGCAGACCGCTGGTCGCGGCGGCCGCGGATCTAGCGCCGGACGAGCGTGGCCTTCTCTGCTTGAACGTCGGCCTTCCACTCCACGATCCGGGCCTGCTGCAGCGGCGCCTTGCGGTTGACGTACCACGCGGCGCCGAGGGCCAGAAACCAGACCGGGGCCACGACCAGCGCGAGGCGCGTGTCGTCAGCCTGGCCCAGGGCCCAGAGCATGAAGGCGAAGAACGCCAGCACGACCCAGGGCATGAACCGAGCGCCCGGCATCCTGTATTTCGAGGCGGCGTGCAGGTGGGGACGGCGGCGCAGGAAGGCGAGGTAGCTGACCATGATGATGGACCAGACGAACATCGTCAGCACAGATGCCACCGAGGTGACAAGCGTGAAAGCACCCATGAAGGAATCACCCGTGTACAGCAGCACCAGCCCGGCCAGCAGGAATATGCAGGAGAACAGCAGGGCGTTCCTCGGCACCTTGCGGCTGCTCAGCGTGCCGAAGGTCTTCGGGGCATTGCCGTCCTGCGCGAGGCCGTAGACCATCCGGGAGGTCGAGTAGATGCCGGAGTTGGCACTCGAGGCGGCGGAGGTGAGCACGACCAGGTTGACGACGATGGCCGCGACCCCCAGCCCGGCGAGGGCGAACATGCCGATGAAAGGGCTGCTGCCTTGGTCGATGGTGCGCCACGGGTTGACCGACATGATGATCACCAGGGCACCCACGTAGAAGAGCAGCAGCCGCAGCGGAATGGTGTTGATGGCCCGGGGCAAGTTCTTCTCCGGGTCCCTCGTCTCCGCGGCCGCGGTGCCGACAAGCTCGATTCCGGCGAAGGCGAAGATGGCGATCTGGAAGCCGAGCACGAAGCCGGCGACGCCGTGCGGGAACATCCCGCCGTCGTTCCAGATGTTCTCGAAGCCGGCCACGGCACCCGACGGGGAGGTGAAGTGCGTAATGATCATTACCAGGCCGGTTCCGATCAGGGCCACGATGGCGACGACCTTGATCAGCGCAAACCAGAACTCGGCTTCACCGAACGCCTTGACGCTCGGCAGGTTGAGCAGGATCAGCGCAACCGGAGTGAGCAGCGCGGGGATCCACAGCGGCGTGCCCGGTGCCAGCACGTCGACGTAGCCGGAGATGGCCACGATGTCGGCGACGCCGGTGACCACCCAGAACGCCCAATACGACCAGCCGGTGAAGAAGCTCGCCCACGGGCCGAGCAGGTCACCGGCAAAGTCGCTGAACGACTTGTAGTCCAGGTTGGACAGCAGGATCTCGCCCATGGCCCGCATCACGAAGAAAAGCATGAAGCCGATGATCATGTAGACGAAGATCACGGCCGGCCCGGCGAGGGAGATGGTCTTGCCGGCGCCCATGAACAGCCCGGTTCCGATCGTGCCGCCGATGGCGAGCATCTGGATGTGCCGCCGACTCAACGAGCGAGCAAGGCTCGGATCCGCGTGCGAGTCTCGGGCTGCGGCCCCGGTACGTGAGGTTCCGGGTACCGCGGTGGTGCGTTCAGGCATGGGGCTTCTTCCTCAAAACGGCGCAGACACAGCCACCTAGAGGACGACCGTGTCAACCCGTTGGGGCCTCACGGTTGTGAAGCGGCCCGACTCGGGTTCTCAAGTAGCAACGCTACGTCCTCGGGCGGGCGTCCCCCGAACCCGGGTGGCAGCCGAGGCGCACCCCAGCCCGCACCCCGCGGCCGCGGGCCAGACCTGATCGACAGATGTCGAGCATCCGCGGGCCAAACGTCGTCGGCTGTTCGGGCGTGGTGGTCCCAACCGGACGAAGGGTCAGGACAAGATGTCTTTGGTGGAGAACCGGCCGTAGGCCAGGGCACCGAACACGGCGATGTAGCCCAGTTGCAGGAGCACGTTGTCGCCGAACGAGCCCAGGTCCATGGGCTGCCGCAACAGGTCGGCGAAGCCCAGCCAGTAGTGGCTGAAGAGCCACGGATCCAGCCACGACAGTTGCGGGAGCACGTCGAGGATCTGCACGACGACCGACACCACGACCGTGGCGGCCATCGCCCCCACGGGAACATCGGTGAGGGTGGAGATGAACAACCCGATCGCCGCAAAGCCGAGCAGCGAGACTGTCACGTAGAGCGAGATCAGCCCGGAGCGCAGCAGCGATTCCGGCACGCTGATCACATCGCCCGAAAGCAGTGTCACCGGCCCGACCGGGAACAGTGCGGCCCCGATCAGGGTCCCGGCCACCGCAAGGGTCAACGTCGCGGCCAGGCAGAACACGGCGACGCCGGCGTACTTGACGAGTAGCAGGCGCAAACGACCGGCCGGGGCCACGAGCAGGTAGCGCAGGGTGCCCTGCCCGGCCTCCCCCGCGATGGTGTCGCCGGCGACGAC
Source organism: Cryobacterium sp. TMT1-19 (assembly GCF_004403055.1). NCBI lineage: Bacteria > Bacillati > Actinomycetota > Actinomycetes > Micrococcales > Microbacteriaceae > Cryobacterium > Cryobacterium sp. TMT1-19. The sequence continues at coordinate 80,204 of NZ_SOHB01000042.1, read as the reverse complement.
GCCGATGGTGAGCGGAAGGAACAACGGGATGGCCACGATCATGGCGGTGAACGCCACGAACAGGCCGTTCTGGGTGACCCGGTCCAGGAAGGGCGGGCCCTCTCCCGGTGCCAAGGTCTCCGACGAAAGCCGCACGGCGACGGCGAGCAGGATGGGGATGAGAGCGATGGCGACCAGCATCGCCCAGGTGCGGCGGCGGCGGAACAGCACCGTTAACTCGGAGCCGAGCAGGGCCGGTCCGGCTGATCGGCGCCTGCTCGGAACGCCGCTACCCGACACCTTCGAGCTCGCCACGCTATTGGAGGACATCGAAACCTTCTCCGGTCAGGGCCACGAAACGTTCTTCCAGGCTGGATTCCTCGATCAGAAAACCGCGCACGCGCACACCACCGGCGACGAGAGCCGTGACGATGGACTCCGGCTGCCCGGTCAGGTCGACCGACATTTCTCGGGGCAGCGGAGCCGCGACCCAGGGGTCCTGCTCGGGCACGTCGCTGTGCACGGGTGCCAGACCGAGGCCGGTCAGCACGGCTGCGGCCGCGGCGGCATCCGGTGTGCGCACGCGGACCCGCGTCTGGCCCACGTGGCGCAGGTCGGCCAGCGTGCCCTGGGCCACGAGGTTGCCGCCGCTCATCACCGCGGCGTGAGTGCACATCTGCTCCACCTCGGCGAGCAGATGGCTCGAGACGAAGACCGTGGTGCCCTCGGCCGCGAGCGACCGCACCAGGCTGCGCACCTCGCGGGTGCCCTGCGGGTCGAGCCCGTTTGTGGGTTCGTCGAGCACGAGCAGTTCCCGCGGCTGCAGAAGCGCGTTGGCGATGCCGAGGCGCTGCTTCATGCCCAGCGAGTAGGCAGCTACCTTCTTGCCGGCGGCGTGGGTCAGGCCCACGCGCGCCAGTGCCTGCTCGACCCGGGCGCCTCGCGTGCCAGACGGCGCGTTGCGGTCGGCGGTGTCGAGCCGGCGCAGGTTGGCGGCTCCGGAGAGGAATGGGTAGAACGCCGGTCCCTCCACGAGAGCGCCCACGCGCGGTAGCACGACGTGCAGACTGTCGGGCATGGTCTGCCCCAGCACGCTGATCTGCCCACTGCTGGCCTGGGTTAGGCCGAGCAGCATGCGGATGCTGGTGGTCTTACCGGAGCCGTTCGGCCCGAGGAATCCGAAGACCGCTCCGCGCGGGACGGCCAGGTCGATCTCGTTCACGGCAATCTGCTCGCCGAAGCGCTTGGTGAGACCCCGGCTCTCGATCGCGAGATCGGGAGCCGGGGTTGCGGCTGTCACTGTGTCGTGATCACTGGGCGGCGGCCTGGAGAATCTCCACCGGAACGGATCCGGCGAAGACACGGCCGTCATCGGCCAGGAACACGTTGACCAGGGCTGTCGAGAATAGTCGCCCTCCGTCGACCGCGGTCGCCAGTTCCGACATGAGCGGATTGGCGTTGAGTTCGGACGGAACGGATGCCGCGGGCACCTCGACGATGGCGTCCCAGCCGCTTCCCGTCACGAGGGGAAGCTTCTCAGCCGGAATCTCAGGCTTGGCCTGGTCGGCGGGCATCTCGGTCATCTCGGGCATGACCGGAAGGGCGACCTCTTCGACGGTGGTACCGGCTGGCGGGCTGAAGTCGAACAAATCGGCGGACGGGGTGCTGAAGTCGACGGCGGTGAAGCCGACCTGAAAAGCCGGGTCTTCCTGGCCGTCGGCGCGCACGGTGACTTGCAGCGGCACCCCCGTCTCAGAGTCGACCGAGATCGACACCGATTCGACCAGGGTCCGTGTGGTCTTGGGGGTGAGCACCAGCTCGTAGGCTGTGCGACCGGCCACGGTGCCGTCGGTGCCGACCGAGACGGTGGTGCTCGGGTCGATCTCGCTCAAAAAGCGCTCGGCAACCTGCGAGGGCGTCGACAGGCCGGCCGGGGCAGAGTCAACTATTTCGGCGAACTTCGCCTCGGCGATGGCCCGGGCGTCGGCGGGGATATTCAGGTGGCTGGCGGTGTTGGTCTCGGAGTCGTAGGTCCAGACATCCGTGCCGTTGCTCACCACGTTGCGTTCGGCCATGCGGTCCTGGATCTGCACGCGGGCTTTCGCGGGGCCGTCGGAGTCGCTGCCGTCCACGTAAATGCGGGCCGTGTGCGAGCCGCTGAAAAGTTCCATCACGGAGGCGAGCGCTCCGGTGGCCGCCGCCCCCGGTTCGGTCGTACCTTCCGGTGCGGACTCGGCCATCGAGTCGCTCATGGACTCGGACATGCCAGCGCTCAGGTCGATGTCGGGTAGTCCCAGCTCGGCTGTTTTCTCGACGGTGCCGGAGAAGGCGCTGATCGTGCTGTCACTGACCATGAGTAGCACTTGCTCGGGCGTTTTGTCGGGCAAATCGACGGTTGCACCGGCCTGCAGAGGTACAGCAATCACACCGGCGACGATGACAACCGGAACGACGATGGCGGGAAGCCACTTGGTTGAATTGCGTGACATGATCAACGACCTGTTCCGAAACGGTTCATACCCTGATGCTACGCCGGGGCTCTGACAGTCAGCTCGGAATCCCGCTGGGAGGTTGCTCACAAATAGAGACGCCGAGCCGTGAGCGGGTGAGCCCGCGCACGTCTAACCGAAGAGTTCGCCGAGCCAGTTCTCCTTTTTCTTGGGACGGTACCCGTCACGGTTGTCGTAGCCACGGTCTCGGTCGTCATAACTCCGGTCGCGCTCGCCGTACTGCGCGCGGTTGCGGGTGTCCGGATACGGCTGAACCGGTGTCCCGGCGACCGGCGGGACCGGCGCCGCCTGGGCGGCTTCCTTTTCCACGCGGTCGAGGATCTTGTCGAGTTCGCCGCGGTCCAGCCACACGCCGCGGCATTCGGGGCAGTAGTCGATTTCCACGCCACTGCGTTCGCTCATCACGAGGGTGGTTGAGTCATTTGGGCACTTCATAAGATTCCTCCAGGACGTCGTGGACTTTCGATCCTAGACGCCCGACCGGACTGATCCTGAGAGTCGTCGGATGACAGAAATCGTCCCTATGGACGTTCACGCGCGCTTGCGGTGGTGTGAGAGGAGTGCGCACCAATCGCTTTCGGCGGTGACGGTTTCACGGATGGACGACTCCGTCCTGAACGAATTCGACGGAGATTTTGGCTCTCCTGCTTCATCCGTGGGTGTTGCGGAGCGCCTTGACGGCCGCACGCCGCTTCCTGTCTAGGTTTCTGACTGTCTAGGAACAGAAACTCAAGGGGCAGGAAAACGGCGTGCGGTCTCTAACTTTATGGCGGACTTTGCTGGGTGTCGATAAGACGGTCGTTGAGGACAACGCGGTCGACTCAATCGAACCATTTCCCGGAGGACTTCGGGCGTTGCTCTCCGAACCAGGCCTGTCCGTCGACGCCAGTGCGCAGCGGCACGGGCTCAGGGCAGACAACTCTTTGCTGTTTTGAACTTTCCTAGTCTTCTGCGGCCCGTGATGTCGCCCAATCCAATGAGTGCCGAACCTGGGTGGCGGTGAGTCGTGTGGTGCCACCGCAGTTGGTGCACTCGTTGGCGTACGACTTGGCAAGGGGAAACAATGGCACTAAGAACAGCGTAAGCTTCGTCGACTTTTTCACCACCCGCTGCTGGGCCAGAATCCCACAATATCCGCACACAAACGAGACAACGTTTATCACGGCACGATGCGCACGCGTGCCGAAGAGAAGGAACACGAACTACTTCCCCGATTGCGCGGCGGGATCGGGCACGGAGTCGGACTTCTTGTGTCGAGGCCGGTCGTACTCATCGGCGTCTAAACGATTCGGGATGGTCACTTTTTCGGGTTCCCTGCGCTCATACGGGACTACGCCGGCAGATGATTGATGACTTTGACATTGTGGTCCTTCCAGGTGCATATGGAACGGCACGACTCTCTTCACCGCGGCCGCGGCAGTGCCGTCAATAATATGTTGGCCCGTCCCATCCGAGCGACATGCCGCAGACACCTCATTGGGTGATCTGCTGGCCGAGGTCACCCGTGACCCGGCTGTTCCTGTGCGCTCCAGCGTGCTGGGACTGGGACTAGGTCATCTCAATCATGGCCGCGGTCCCGGGGGTGGTCACGCGTCGGTGAGCGCTCTCGGGCCCCTCCCGGCACCGCCCTCGGCCAGGAAAGCGAGTCGGCGCAAAGTCTCCACGATTCGCATACTGATGGCCGGGTCGCGCAGGAAGGAGGGCACGAACCGGCCGGGGCCGGCGGTGGCGTCCTCGGTGATGCGCACGACGCATCCGCCACCTCGTGCCTTCACATCGAGGGCCACGTGGGACTCCCCGATCGGCCAGCCACTGGCCGTGAACAGCGCGTGCCTAGGTGATTCCCACTCCAGAGCAGAGGTGGAGTCGTCGATCAGAGCCGGCCAGACGCCCACCGAGTGATGGATGGAGCTTCCGGCTGTCGGCCAGGCCGCGTCGACAGCCCGCATGCGGGAGGCTCCGACGACTCAGCTCGGGTACAGCCAGACGTCAGCGAGGACGGCGAAGACGTTCTCGGGCGGACAGCTCATGGTGCGGTAGTTCACGGCCACTGTGTCACCTATTTCTGGTTAGTCGGGGAAAGATCGGGGGCTGTGCGCACCCCGAGGTCGTGTCGAAGAGCGCTTAGGGCCGCGTACCAGCCGGCCAGGCCGTGCACGCCGGGGCCCGGCGGTGTGGACGACGAGCACAGGTACACGCCGCTCAGGGGGGTGCGCCAAGGGTCAGTGGACAGTACCGGGCGGCGCACGAGTTGGGTCAGACTCACCTCGCCGGCCGAGATGTCACCGCCGACGTAGTTGGGATTGAGCTGTTCCATCTCCGTCGCGGTGCGACCGGCGCTGGCCAGGATCGTGTCACGGAAACCCGGGGCATAGCGCTCGATCTGGCGCACGATCGCTTCGGTCTGGTCGATGGTTGAGCCGCGCGGAACATGGGTGTACGCCCAAAGAGTGTGCTGACCGGCCGGCGCGCGACTGGGGTCGGTGCCGCTGGGCTGGGACACGAGAACATACGGCTCCTCGGCGTGTCCGCCGCGCGCAACGGTGTTCTCGGCTCGCCGGATCTGAGCCCGAGTGCCGCCCACGTGCACGGTGCCAGCCGCCCGCACCCCGGCAGCCTGCCAGGGCACCGGACCCGAAAGCGCGAAGTCGACCTTGGCGACGCCGTTTCCGTACCGGAAGGCGCGCAACCGTCGCGCGTAGGCGCCGGGAAGCTCGCCCTCGGCGAGTCGCAGGAGCGCACGCGGCGTCAGGTCAAGCATCACCACGCGGGCCGGCGGCAGTTCGCTCAGCCGCCGCACCTCGGTCGACGTGACGATCTCACCGCCGTGAGCGAGCAGATCGTCGACAAGCGCGGTCACGATCGCGCCGCTGCCGCCGACCGGTATCGGCCAGCCGCCCGCGTGCGCATACGTGGCGAGGGTGAGGCCCGCACCGGCTGTGACGATGCTCGGCATCGACCTGATCGTATGGGCGCTGACGCCGGAGAGCAGGGCAGGCGCGGCTTCGCCCGAGAAGCGCAGGCCCCAGAGCGGGCTGCCCTGTTCGAGGGAGCGTAAGCCGAAGCGCAGTGCGGTGACCGGATGCTTCGGCAGTCGCAGGAGCTGCGCACCGGTGAACTGAGCGACCTGCTCGGCATGCGCCACGAGGGGCGCAAACAACCGATTCCAGGCCGCGCCGTCCCTGCCCAGTTCGGCGACGGTGCGCGTCAAGCTGCGGTAGGCGAGGCCGGCGGTGCCGCCCGGCAGCGGGTGGCCGTAAGAAACCTCGGGAACTGCCAGTTCGATCCGATCCGCGAGCCCGAATCGTTGAAAGAACTCCGAAGCCAGCGCGAGTGGGTGCACGGCGGAGCAGACATCGTGGTGGAAGCCCGGCAAGGTCAGTTCCGCGGTCGCGGCGCCGCCACCGACGCCGGCGGACTTCTCGTAGACGCGCACAGAGAGTCCGGCCCGGGCGAGGGTGACCGCGGCGGCGAGGCCGTTGGGCCCGGAGCCGACCACGATCGCATCAACTTCCGGCACTCCTCGGCACGCAGTCACCATGTCACTCTCCACTCGTCATGGGAAGAGTCTTCCCTAGTGCCCTGACGTCGTTCACAGACACCATGCCGACGACAGCGATTGAGTGTCCCCGGTGCGAACAGTGTGACTGGAAATACGCAAATCTCAGGTTTTCATGAAAACTCACGGTAGTGCTGAGGTGCCTGGACTCGAACCAAGAACAACTGATAGCAATCTCGGCCGTGCGGCCCACCCGCAATAGGGGCAAAATGCCGCGGATTTCCGCGGTTTTGATATGGCTAGTGCACGCGCTGGCACGGACGAATACGGGCCTACTCTGGTCACGCCAAGGGGTTTTCGGTGCGTTTCCGGTCACATCCTCGCGCGTGCCGTACACAGAGTGAAAGGCCTCTCATAGACCGAAGGCGGCACTGGATGCGCCGCCACATCCGCCATCGATGTGCGATTTTGTCGGCGGCTCGACGCTGGCCGGTGAGCCGAGGTACGAGACGCACGAGGATCACCATGCCGACCAGCTCCACGAGCGTCTGGGGAACCACGGCCAGTGCGGCCACGGACAGGGACTCCGGTAGCGCAAGCGCCAGAGGGAGCACCACCCGGGAATTGCGGGTGGACCCGCTGAAGACGAGCGCACGGGTCGCCGGCACTTCCAGGCGTGCGAGTCGACTCGCTGACAACCCGACGACGACCATGATGACCGGGAACGCGATGTACAGCGGCACCACCAGCAGAAGCGAGGCGATCCGCGTGCCCACCGCCGCGATCTGGGATCCGCTCACCACCGCCAGGGTGGCCATCATCAGCGGCACCAAAAGGACCTGCATGACGGCTTCGATTGCCCGGCCGAACCGGTGCCGACGGCCAACCCATTGAACCGTGACCGCAGCCAGCAGGGGAATCACGATCAAGACGAGGAACGCCTCGAGGAACGGCTCAATCTCGATCATCGAGACGGTGTCCGGGCCGGCGAACAGCAGCAGGTAAATGGGAAGTAGAACAATCTGCAGAAGCATCAGCAGAGGTGTGGCCGCCAGGAGTCGTTCACGTGCCCCGCCGGCCAGACCGGTGAACACGATCACATAGTCGACACACGGAGTCAGCAGCACGAGCGGGGCACCGAGGAGCAGTGCCCGGTCGCCGGCAACGAATCGTGACAGGCCGAACGCGACCACCGGAACGACGATGAAGTTGACGGCAATCACGGTGCCCAGAAAACGGATGTCCACAATCTGCCGGCGCTCCATCCAACGCACGGGTCCCGCCATCGTGCAAACGTACAACGCCCTTACCATCGCGTCGGATGGGCCGATGTCCGACTCCCGGCGGTGAGCGAAGAAGGATCCACCTTGAGCGCTATCATCGTTTAATGACGATCAAATCTTCGGTTCTGTCCGATGGGTGCGGGCAACGCGATCCTGCGGCGGCGCTGTTCCACTCCCTCAGTGACCCAACCCGGTTGAGCATTGTGAAGCGAATGGCCGGCGGCGAGGTACGGGTCAGTGACCTTACCGGCGAGCTGGGCCTCGCCCAATCCACGGTTTCGGCGCACGTTGCGTGCCTGCGTGAGTGCGGCCTGGTGGAAGGCCGTATGCAGGGCCGCAGCGTGTACTACTCGCTGTCCCGTCCGGAGCTGATTGACATGCTCGCCCAGGCCGAGGTTCTACTCGCCGCAACCGGCAACGCGGTCAGCCTGTGCCCGATCTACGGCACCGGCAGTACCGGCGTCCCCCTGACAAAGAAGCGCACACCATGAGTGCTGCCTGCGGTTGCAGCGACGAGAAAAACGGGACCGAGGAATCCGAAGAGGAGGAGGCCGCCAGTTTCTGGCAGGTGAGCGAGATCCGGGCGGCGGCAGCCTCCGGTGCACTTCTCCTTGCCGCGTGGATCGTCTCGCTGACCGGCGGTCCCCAGGGGCTGCTGCTACCGCTGGAAATCATGGCGCTTCTGATTGCCGCCTGGACATTCGTTCCGTCCACCCTCCGACGACTGCTCAAAGGCAAAATCGGGGTCGGTACACTGATGACGATCGCCGCCGCCGGCGCGGTCGCGCTCGGGCAGTTCGAGGAAGCAGCCGTGCTGGCATTCCTCTACGCGATCTCGGAAGGGCTTGAGGAATACTCCCTGGCGAAAACCCGCCGAGGTCTGCGCGCCCTGCTGGACCTGGTCCCGGTTGAGGCGATCGTCCTGCGCGACGGCGCCGAGGTCACCGTCGCCCTGTCAGCACTCGCCCCCGGCGACCGTATGGTCGTCCGGCCCGGGGAACGTCTAGCCACCGACGGGAGGATCATCATCGGCCGCACGTCTTTGGACACCTCTGCGCTCACCGGAGAGTCCGTCCCCGTCGAGGCGGGACCGGGAACCGAGGTCTATGCCGGGTCCATCAACGGCACAGGCCCGCTCGAAGTTGAGGTCACCAGCACCGCTGAGAACAACTCGGTGGCCAGGGTCGTTCAGATCGTGGAGGCTGAGCAGTCCCGCAAGGGGCCCGGTCAGCGGTTGGCCGACTCGATCGCCAGCAAGCTGGTTCCGGGCATCCTGATCGTTGCAGTCCTGATCATCATCTTCGGCTTCATCGTCGGCGAACCACTGCTGTGGTTCGAACGTGCGCTCGTCGTCCTGGTCGCCGCCTCGCCCTGCGCCTTGGCCATCTCTGTCCCGGTCACCGTGGTCGCCTCCGTCGGCGCCGCCAGCCGCATGGGCGTTCTCATCAAGGGCGGGGGTGCCCTGGAAACCCTCGGCCGGATCCGCACCATCGCACTGGACAAGACCGGAACCCTCACCCGCAACAAACCCGCCGTGATCGATGTCGCCACCACCGGATCCGCTTCCAAAGACGATGTCCTCTTCCTCGCGGCCGGTCTGGAATCCCGCAGCGAACACCCCCTCGCCCACGCCATTCTCGCCGCGGCTCCGGACCGGGCGTTTGTCACCGACGTGGATACCGTCCCCGGCGCCGGCCTGGAGGGCCGGGTGGACGGGCGACGTGTACGTCTCGGCCGGCCGGGGTGGATCGATGCCGGCCCCCTGGCCGCCGACGTCCAGCGGATGCAACAGGCCGGCGCCACCGCTGTCCTCATCGAGGACAATGGGCAGGTCATCGGCGCCATCGCAGTCCGTGACGAGCTGCGTCCCGAAACCCGGCAGGTCATAGACCGGCTGAGCGCATCCGGATACACCACGGTCATGCTCACCGGCGACAACCTGATCACCGCCACCGCCTTGGGGAAGGCTGCGGGCATCACCAAAGTCCACGCCGACCTCCGCCCCGAGGACAAAGCGGAAATCATCCGCACCCTCAAAGCCCGCCAGCCCACAGCCATGGTCGGCGACGGCGTCAACGACGCGCCGGCCCTCGCAACCGCCGACACCGGCATCGCCATGGGCGCCATGGGCTCCGACGTCGCCATCGAAACAGCCGACATCGCCCTGATGGGCGAGGACCTGAACCACCTACCCCAGGTGCTCGACCACGCGCGGAGAACCCGGAGCATCATGCTCCAGAACGTGGGCCTGTCCCTGCTGCTGATCGCCGTGCTCATTCCCCTGGCACTATTCGGCACGCTCGGCCTGGCCGCCGTGGTCCTGATCCACGAACTGGCCGAAATCGTCGTGATCGCCAACGGCGTCCGGGCGGGCCGGCTGAGCCGCACAACCGCGCTGGGAGCCGCGCAGTCCGCCCCAGCACTGGAAGCGGCAGCGTGAACGCCGAAGCCACGCTCTCGCGCGGGGTGGCCCCCGACCTGGGGTTGATCAGCATCCGGCTCCTCTACAACCCCCGCGCGTCCGCCGGGACGGCACGAGGATTCAGGTCCGCGCATATCGGCTGGGTGGCCGTGCGGGCCGCGACCGACGCGGCGATCGACGCGCATCTGGACCCGTAGACCATTACCGCGATTACCGGTCTGATCAATGCAGCGCTGACCGTGTACACCATCCCTTCGGCGCCGGGCATGTCAGGACCCTCCACGCAGGCACGGCCCAACGATTCAGCGGAAACGCCAGAAACTTCATCGACCGGCTCGACAGGCGGACACTCGTAGCTTGGCCGTATCAGCCACCGCAACGTGCTCGCCCGTGTGCAATAATCTGCGCATGAATGCATATGAGGATGGTTGCACGCTCGGCCCAGAAAGTGAGTATGTGGAGTTGGCCGTGGAGGTCTTCGCGATGCTCGCCGACGCCACGCGCATCCGGGTCATACTCGCGTTGCGCGACTCGGAACTGTCGGTGAACCAACTGGCGAAAATCGTCAACAAGTCCCAGGCCGCCGTATCGCAGCATTTGGCGAAGCTGCGCCTCGCCCGCATCGTGACTACCAGGCGCGAAGGAACCCGGGTGTTCTATCGCCTCGCGAACGAGCACGCCCGCCAGCTTGTCGCCGACGCCATCTTCCAGGCCGAGCACGCCCTCGATGGCGTTCCGGCCCACCACCGGCACCCGCACGACACCGCCAGCACAGAACTTGAGGTGGACGCGCATGCGTGACGTGTTGCGGAACACCGCCTACCGAAAACTGTTCAGCGCCCAGGTTGTGGCGCTGATTGGCACCGGCCTGCTCACCGTCGCACTGGGGCTGCTCGCCTTCGATCTGGCCGGCGGGGACGCCGGCATCGTCCTGGGCATCGCCTTGACGATCAAGATGCTCGCCTACGTGGGCGTCGCCCCGGTCGTGTCCGCGCTCACCAGCCACGTCCCCCGCAAGGTGCTGCTGGTGTCCTCAGATGTTCTCCGGGTCGGGGTTGCGATCTCGCTCCCGTTCGTCACCGAGGCCTGGCAGATCTACATTCTCATTTTCGTGCTGCAGGCCGCTTCCGCGACCTTCACGCCCGCGTTCCAGGCGCTGATCCCGGATGTTCTTCCTAAGGAAAGCGAATACACGCGGGCGTTGTCGCTGTCCCGTCTGGCCTACGACCTGGAATCCCTGCTCAGTCCCATCCTGGCGGCCGCGCTCCTGACCGTGATCAGCTACCACTCCCTGTTCGTGGGAACAGCGCTCGGCTTCGTCGGCTCGGCCACACTCGTGCTCTCCACCACCCTCCCGGCGATGAGATCCACCGCAGCCGCACCGTTCGTCGACCGGCTCACTCGAGGCGTGCGCGTGTTCTGGCGCACCCCGCCGCTCCGTGCACTGCTCGCGATGAACCTCGTCGTCGCCGCGTCTACCGCGATGGTGATCGTCAACACCGTCATCCTCGTGCAGAACAGCCTTGAACGAACCCAGGTCGATTTCGCGATCACCCTCGCCTGCTACGGACTAGGCTCCATGCTCGTCGCCCTCAACCTGCCGCGGGTGCTGGATCGCTATCCGGATCGACGCGTGATGCTGACCGGATGCGCCATCCTCCCGAGCGGGCTCGTCGCCGTCGCGCTGCTGGTCCTGGCTCAGGACTCCGCGCCGGCCTGGCCAGGCGTGCTCACGGTCTGGTTCGTTCTCGGCGCCGCGACCGCACTGATCCTCACGCCGTCGGCCCGGCTCCTCCGACGCTACTCCGACGACACCAACCGGCCAGCGGTCTTCGCCGCCCATTTTTCGCTCTCCCACGCCTGCTTCATCATCACCTACCCGCTGGCCGGGATCCTCGGGGCAACGCTCGGACTTGCCCCGACTGCCCTCGTCCTGGCCGCCATCGCCGTACTCGCCGGACTCGCGGCGGCCCGGTCGTGGACATCGGCGTCAACACAGCTTCAGGAGGCCAATAGGTGAAGGACTACGGCTTCGTGTGAGTCAACATGCCTGAGACTTCGATCTGCCCTCGTGTCCCGACTGTGACGCCGACCTTGTCGAGGTGCAGGTCCGCGGTGGCGGGTCTACGTACGGTGGCCACGAGGAGCTTGCTGGTCCGGATTGTCTCCTTGCCGGTGGCGCTTGTCACCTCGGCGATCACGTCGCGGGTGCCCTCGGATTCTTCCTGCGACGCCAGCCGGGAGCGCACCAGGACGGTCACCTCGCAGCCGAGCCGGGAGAACAGTTGTGCTTGTTCGAGGGCCACGTAGCCCCCCCCCCCCCCCCCCCCCCCCCCCCCCCCCCCCCCCCCCCCCCCCCCCCCCCCCCCCCCCCCCCCCCCCCCCCCCCCCCCCCCCCCCCCCCCCCCCCCCCCCCCCCCCCCCCCCCCCCCCCCCCCCCCCCCCCCCCCCCCCCCCCCCCCCCCCCCCCCCCCCCCCCCCCCCCCCCCCCCCCCCCCCCCCCCCCCCCCCCCCCCCCCCCCCCCCCCCCCCCCCCCCCCCCCCCCCCCCCCCCCCCCCCCCCCCCCCCCCCCCCCCCCCCCCCCCCCCCCCCCCCCCCCCCCCCCCCCCCCCCCCCCCCCCCCCCCCCCCCCCCCCCCCCCCCCCCCCCCCCCCCCCCCCCCCCCCCCCCCCCCCCCCCCCCCCCCCCCCCCCCCCCCCCCCCCCCCCCCCCCCCCCCCCCCCCCCCCCCCCCCCCCCCCCCCCCCCCCCCCCCCCCCCCCCCCCCCCCCCCCCCCCCCCCCCCCCCCCCCCCCCCCCCCCCCCCCCCCCCCCCCCCCCCCCCCCCCCCCCCCCCCCCCCCCCCCCCCCCCCCCCCCCCCCCCCCCCCCCCCCCCCCCCCCCCCCCCCCCCCCCCCCCCCCCCCCCCCCCCCCCCCCCCCCCCCCGGGACCAGCAATGACTCGGGCACGTCGTCTAGCTCCATGGCGTTCGCCGAGGTCAGGCAGCCCACCTCGGACAACCCCTCAATGGGTGGTGCCCACGGGGCGGAGCCGATGGCCACGAGGTACTGGTCCGAACGCATGGTTTCCACGCTGCCGTCGTCCGAGGTGATCTCCAGTAGCGGCTCCTCCGTAGTTCCCGTAAACGTTGCGTCGCCGTGACGGAAGGCCCAATCGTATTCGGCGATCAAGTCCCCCTAATTGCTGGCCCGCATCGTGGTGACCAGAGCGCGCTTGCCCTCGATTAGCTCCTTCATATCCACCGGCTCCGCAGAGGCTGCGATGCCGGGGAATCGCCTCGTATCGAAGGCAACATGGCGAGCTTCGGCGGCCGCCAACAGGGCCTTAGACGGCATACATCCCGTATTGACGCAGGTGCCTCCGATAGTTGCACGCTCGACTATTACCACTTGCTTGTCAAGCCTGGTCGCCAGGATCGCGGCCGCGAATGCTGCACCACCGGAACCGATGATCGCCAAGTCAAAGTCGGTCGGCGTTGTTTTACACATGAATCCTCCAAGTGCTTCCAATCGGCAATCGCGCTGCCGCCGCGCAGTGCGGTGTGCACGGACCTCAAGTCCGGTCATGGCAGGAGCACAGGGTGCGCATAGGAGGAACGGCTGATGTGGCCGGGATGACGGCGAAAACGCTGCGCTATGTCGAGGATCGAGGCTTGCTTCCTCCGCCGGAGCGAGCCTCGAAGGGGTATCGGGAATATGGGCACGACACCCTCAGTCGGCTGAGCTTCATTCGGCGGGCGCGCGACAGTTGCCGGCTTCCATCAAGACGTCGCTGCGGCAGACCCCACAGGATGCGATCCTGACGAGATCTGCAACTACCTGAAGACCTCGCGTCGAACACATTGAACCGTGCCATGGGCTGCGGGAACAGCGGCATCGGAGAGCACGTGCTCCGACCGCCGGTCGCCGCGACCACATCAGCAGCCGATGCGCAGGCGAGTTTTTGCTCAGGCCTGTATAGAAAGCAGTATTATCGTAAATAATACAATTCGACGAATCATGGTCTCGCTGAGGGTCCGTCCGAAGAGACAACGGCATGAGTGACGGGAATGCAATGAACAGAAGACGTGCAGTGGCCATGGGCTCGATCCCCCTTGTCATCGTGGCGGCCGCGACGGCAATTCTGATGACCACAACCGATGACCCGGAGGCCCGGGTAGCCATGCATGAGGGTCTCGTGACCGGAACGGTCTGGGTCGCCAACGAAGATGGCGCCAGCCTGAGCGCGATCGACGCGGCCTCGAACAAGGTCGCAACCACCCTGACCGGTCTTAAGAGCCCACACAATGTGCAGGCGACAGCCGATGGGGAGTCCGTGTGGGCCGTCAGTGGATCCACGTCTATGGCGATCAAGCTCGACGCATCAACGTTGGCTGTGACGGGAATGGTCGCCACCGGCGCCATGCCTGCTCACGTTGTCGTCACTCCGGATCTCACGACGAGTTACACAACCAATAACGCTGACGACACCGTGACGGCAGTCAATGCCTCGACGATGCAGTCGGTGGCCACCATCCCCGTCGGGACAGGCCCACACGGGCTCCGGCCAAGCCCCGATGGAAAATGGATTTACGTCGCCAACATCGGCGGAACGACTCTGAGCGTCGTCGATACCGCAACTAACTCACAGGTCGCAGAGATTGAGGTCGGCGCGGCGCCCGCCCAAGTGGCATTCTCGCCGGACGGACGCTTCGTGTACGCCTCGCTCAGTGGGGAAAATGCCGTTGCCAAGGTAGACGTGGCCACCCGCAAGCTGGTCGGAAAGACCGCGGTCGGCTCCGGACCGATCCAGACGTTCGTGAGCCCGGACAACAAGTACCTACTGGTAGCCAACCAGGGCACCGACGACGAACCAGGCACAACAGTCTCGATCCTGAGTGTCGATACATTCAAGGTTGTGAAGAGCGTGAAGACGGGCGACGGCGCCCACGGCGTCGTCATTGACCCCTCCAGCCGACACGCGTACGTCACCAACATGGCCGCAGACACGGTCGCCGTCCTCGATCTGAAGTCGCTCACCGTCGTGGCACGTATCCCGGTCGGATCCACACCAAATGGAATTAGCTTCTCAACGCAAACCGTCGAACCGTCCCCGGAAACAAAGCTGGAGCTTCCGGTGGTTTCTGGCGACTCGTCGACGATGAAGCACTAGGCACTGTCAGGCGCTGGCGGCGCAGTGCGCATGGGGGAGGTTAGGAGCGGACCAATCGTGCGATTGCGATTGAAGCTTCCTTGATCTTGGCGTCGCCTTCTTCACCGCCAGCAGCGACAGCGGCAACAACACAGTGGCTCATGTGGTCCTCGAGTAAGCCCAAGGCCACGGACTGCAGAGCGCTGGTCATAGCTGATATCTGCGTCAGAATGTCGACGCAGTACAGCTCATCTGCGACCATTCCCTGCAATCCCCTGGCCTGTCCTTCGATTCGTCGGAGGCGCTTCACATACGCGTCTTTGCTCGATATATAGCCGCGCGGGCCAGCGTGGGTTGTCATCGCGCTCTCGTCGTTGAAATCACTCATTGATGTGTGTATCCGATCTGGTCTGCCCCGCGCGATCCCGGTGGCCTGCCGGCGAGTGGTGGCACTTTGAATTTTCCGAGTATACCCCCGGGTGGTATACCTCACACGCGGCGGGGTGACCAACTGTGCGCACCGGTCTCATGTTGACCGGGTACCCCCCTGGGGTATACCGTGGGTGTATCCCCTGGGAGTACGTCCCGACGGTTGCTTCGATCGCCGAGGAACGAAAGGAATCGCGAATACTATGTCGACGTTGAATATGAACGACCCTGGCCTTTCTGACTCTTCGTGCACGTGCGGGTCGCACGATCACAAATCCGAGCGCACCGCAGAACCTACCGGCATGACCACCACTTTCCAGGTATCGGGAATGACCTGCTCTCACTGTGTGAAGAGCGTGACGGCCGAAGTGGGCCAGGTCGCCGGAGCCGAAGCCGTGGACGTTGACCTTGTTCCGGGCGGCGTCTCCGTGGTCACCGTCTCCAGCTCCGGACCCCTCGATCCCGCCGCTGTGGCCGCCGCCATCGATGAGGCAGGCTACGAACTGGTCACGGCGACCCGATGAGTGGAGAGCAGGTCGACCTTCTCGTCGGCGGCATGACCTGCGCCTCCTGCGCGGCGCGAATTGAAAAAAAACTCAACCGGATGCCCGGGGTCGAGGCATCGGTGAACTACGCCACCGAGAAGGCCAGTGTCCTCATCCCTGACGGCACGACGGTTGAGGATGCCATCGCGGTGATTGAGGAGACCGGATACACGGCCGCACGTCCGAAACCGCCTGAGGCGCCGACACTCGATATGCCCACGGACCAAGACCGCGAAGTGGCCAGCCTGCGCCAGCGGCTGATCCTGTCCACCCTGCTCGCCACCCCCGTGCTCCTGCTCTCGATGATCCCCCCGCTGCAATTCACCAATTGGCAATGGCTGGCTCTCACCCTTGCCGCCCCGGTCGCCGTCTGGGGAGCATGGCCGTTCCATCGCGCTGCCTGGGTGAATTTGCGCCACGGTGCTGCGACTATGGACACCCTGATCAGTATCGGAGTGCTCGCCGCACTCGGCTGGTCGCTCTACGCCCTCTTCCTGGGAATGGCTGGAGTCCCGGGCATGACCATGGCCTTCAGCTTCACCACCACCCCGGGAAGCGGTGCCGATGAAATCTACCTGGAGGTCGCATCCGCCGTCACGGTGTTCATCCTGGCCGGCCGTTACTTCGAGGCCCGTGCGAAGAAACAGTCTGGTGCCGCGCTGAAGGCGCTGCTCGAACTCGGGGCGAAAGAGACGACCCTTCTGCGGGATGGTGTCGAGACCACCGTCCCCACCGCGTCGCTGGTCGTCGGCGACCAGTTCGTCGTCCGTCCCGGCGAGAAGATCGCCACGGATGGAACCGTTGTAGAAGGTAACTCGGCGATCGACGTCAGCATGCTCACCGGCGAGTCCGTTCCGGTCGAGGTCGGGCCCGGCGCAGCCGTGGTCGGCGCCACCTTGAACTCGGGTGGTCGCCTGGTCGTGCGGGCCACCCGCGTTGGCGCGGACACGCAGCTCGCCCAGCTAGGCCGCTTGGTCGAACAGGCGCAGACCGGTAAGGCCGAAGTACAGCGCCTCGCCGACCGGGTCTCAGCGATCTTCGTCCCGATCGTGATCGGGTTGTCGCTGGCCACCCTTGTGGTCTGGCTGCTGCTCGGAGCAGGGACCGTCGTCGCATTCACCGCGGCCGTGGCGACGCTCATCATCGCGTGCCCGTGCGCGCTCGGCTTGGCGACCCCGACCGCTCTGCTCGTGGGCACCGGGCGTGGTGCGCAGTTGGGCATCCTGATCAAGGGACCCCAGATTCTCGAATCAACCCGCCGGGTAGACACCATCGTGCTCGACAAGACCGGCACGGTCACGACCGGCCGGATGACGCTCGTGGCCGCCGTTCCCGTCGCTGGTGGAGACGAGCAGCTCTTGCTTCACCTCGCCGGAGCCGCGGAAACGGGTTCCGAACATCCCATCGCCCAGGCGATTGTGTCTGGTGCCCGGGAACGCGCCGGCGAACTACCGTCACCCGAGTCCTTCGCGTCGACGGACGGTCTCGGCGTTCAAGCCCTGGTCGGCGGTCGGGTCGTTCTCGTGGGACGTCCGCGCTGGCTGACGGAACAGTGGACTATCCCGCTTCCGTCAGAGCTCGAGACGGTGCTGGCCGCCTTCGAGGCACAGGGTCGAACCGCGGTCGCCGTCGCCTGGGACGGCCAGGCCAGGGGTATCCTCGCCGTCTCTGACGTCGTCAAAGACACCAGCGCTGCCGCGATCGCGGAGTTCCGTCGCCTGGGTCTGCAGCCGGTGCTCCTCACCGGCGACAACGAGGCCGTCGCGGCCTTCGTTGCGGCTGAGGTCGATATCAGCGACGTTCGTGCCGGTGTGCTGCCGGCCGAGAAAGCTCAGATCATCCGGGAGCTGCAGAGCGAGGGTCGCGTGGTTGCCATGGTCGGCGACGGCGTGAACGACGCTGTGGCACTGGCCACCGCGGACCTGGGCATTGCGATGGGAACGGGAACGGATGTCGCCATCGAGGCCAGCGATCTGACCCTGGTCAGAAGCGACCTCATCGCGGCAGCTGATGCGATCCGACTCTCCCGGCGCACCCTGTCGACCATCAAGGCCAACTTGTTCTGGGCCTTCGCCTACAACGTGGCGGCGATCCCGCTGGCCATGCTGGGCTTGCTCAACCCGTTGATCGCCGGCGCGGCCATGGCGCTGTCATCTGTTTTCGTGGTGAGCAACAGCCTCCGGCTGCGCGGCTTTCGCGGACTCAACGTGGCGAGTGCCCCGATACCTACCGGAACGCTCACCGAACATCCTGCCACCATCGGGTGACCTGTGGAATCGCATCTCACAGGTCACACCATGTGAAAGTCGATACTCTTGGTGGAGGCATGTGCGGGAATCGACTCCGCCACGCACGGTACCGGAGGTGACATGAAGCTGGATAGCACGGCACACATTGCTTCGCGCAACCGCCCCGTCCTCACGTCCGGATTGGTGGCGCTGGTCGCCATGGCCGCACTTCTGTTCGGTGTGCTGGCCATGAACTCAACGCATGCCGGGCACGAGACAGGTTGGACCCAAGTTGCGTCCGACCACACCACACAGGCCGGTGTCGTCCCGAACGTCGCGGCAGTCGCAGTCCCGGCGATGTCCGTCATCGCCCACACCGGTCTCGGAGCCGTCGATTGTTCCGACTGCTTGTTGGACTGTGCGATCGTCGCGATGACCTGCACCATTCTGCTGGTGATTGCATCATTGATCTTGTTGGCTCGGTTGCCGTCAACGTACCGCCGACTGCTCGACGCGGGCGGACACATCGCTCGGCTCTCTCACCGCCTCGTCCTGGATATTCACAGGCCGAATCTGACCATTCTTTCCATCAGTCGCATTTAGACCGAACCGCCGCCGACGCGCCCCCATGGACGCGTGGCATCCTCGCGCCCGCCGGCGCCTCGGTTTCTCAAGTCTGACTAATGAATGGAAAAACAATGCTCGAATCACGTAAGTACCTTCTGACGGGGGCGGCCCTCGCCGCCGTGCTCACGCTCAGCGCCTGCACCAACGGGACAGCCCCCGACAGTTCGTCCGGGTCATCCAGCACCCCCACTGCGTCCGCTTCTTTCGGGTCGGCTGATGTGACTTTCGCACAGATGATGATCCCCCACCACGAGCAAGCCGTCGAGATGAGCGAGGACATCCTCGCCAAGGACGAGGTCGACGTACGCATCACCGACCTCGCCACGCAGATCAAAGCCGCCCAAGAACCGGAAATAGAGCAACTCAGAGACTGGCTCGCCGAGTGGGGCACCGATGAGACCAGCACCGGCGGCATGGATGGGATGTCGGGGATGGGTGACGGTTCCGACGGAATGATGTCCGACGACGACATGATGGCCCTCGAAAATGCGTCGGGCCCGCAGGCCGGCGAGCTATACCTGGAACAGATGATCGTCCACCATCAGGGCGCGATCATGATGGCGGAGCTGGAACTGGATGAAGGTCGAAACGAGGACGCCAAGGCCATGGCGTCGAACATCGTCACGAGCCAGACCGATGAGATCGATGTCATGAAGGACATCCTCTCCACCCCGTAGGACCCCTCACCTTTCCCGGCGGTAAAGCCTATCGAGACCCGTCGCCTTCTGCGGGCGGCAGAAAAACACCAGCGTCATCGGCAGCCCCGCAGGCTGGCACACAAATCGCGCCGACAACAGTCCGACCGACCGGCTCCGCCACCAGTGCGGCGGCGATTGTTCGGCGTCGTGGCGATGGCCTTCGTCGCGCTTTTCGCCGTCAGTGTCTCGCTCCCCGCTCTCGCTGTGAAACCCGGCCCGGCCGCGGCGAATCCACAGAGCCAACTGGCCGCTGACTCACCCCAGGTCGTGCCCATCAACGAAGCAGACACCGTCAGCGTCCTGCGCGACGGTTTCACCGTGGGACGAGTGCAGAAGCCGTAGCCAGGCGCCTATAACCAAAGGTCGAGCAGCTATGTCAAGGACGTGACTTTGCCAGTTCAGTGGCCGTTCACAGTCGGGGTCTTCATCACGACGGACCGCGGTCCGCGCGTGCCGCCCTGCGACGGCTGCTCGAGCTTCAACAAGGGCCTGGACATGAATCCCGGCGTGAACACTCCCAGCCAGGCAGTCGCGGACGGCATCGTGAAGGACGTCTCGGCAACCGACGACAGCGGACTCGGCGTGTACGCCATCATCGAGCACATGATCGACGGCCGCCTGGTCAGAAGCCTCTACGCCCATATGTCGGAAGGCACCCTAGCTCTCGAAATCGGGCAACCCGTACTCGTCGGCCAGCTCGTCGGCAACGTCGGCAGCACCGGGCAGAGCACCAGTCCACACCTTCATTTCGAGATCCTCCTCGGCGGTTCAAAGCCGACGGACCCATTCGCCTGGCTCACAGAGAGAGTTCGCCCCAATGACGCAAACTGAATCACGACCTCGACACCCGCTTCTCCCGAAGTGGGCTGGAGGGATGGTGGCCACTCTTTCCCTCCTCGCCATCATCGGGGTCGCGCCGCGTGCGGCGGCAGCCGAATACCCGTCATGGTCAGACGTTGAGACCTCCCGTACAAACGAGACGGCGAAGCAAACTCAAATCACAGTGCTCAAAAACCTCATCGCCGGGCTGACGACCGAGGTGGCTGCGGCCCGTGACCTGGCCACGCGCCGTGGCGCTGAATACGAGCACGCTCAAGGCGCATTCGACGAGGCCACCTACCGTGCCACGACGCTCCAGGGCCAGGCCGATAAAGCGACCCAGCTCGCCAACATTTCGCAGCAACAAGCCGGCCGATTGGCGGCTTTGCTGGCGCGTGCGAGTGCCTTCGACCTCTCGATGAACATCTTCCTTGAAGGAGAAAACTCCGACGCGCTGCTCTACCAGCTCGGCGCCATGAGCAATCTCACCGAGCGTTCAAGCAAGATCTATGACCAGGCAGCAGCAGACCGTAACTCCGCGACCTCCCTGACCGACCAGGCGAATGTTGCACAGAAGGAGCTTGGCGCGTTGGCCAAGAAAGCGGAGACGGCTCTGACCGATGCCACCACCGCCAGCACCGCCTTGGAGACCAAGCTCACCGAACAAGAACAGAACTCGGGCACCCTCCAGGCTCAACTGGCGGTCCTGACCGAAAATCGTGCGGCAACAGAAGCTGACTTTGCCACGGACGAGGAAGCACGACGATCGGCGGCGGCGGCTGCGGCGGCCGCCGCTGCAACCGCTGCCCCCAGCACCGGCGGTGACGCTGGGAGCGCGGACCGCGATCTCGGTCAACTCAGCGGCCGGGGATGGGCGCTTCCTGTGTCTGGATGGATCGGCGACTCCTTCGGCCCACGAGCCTCCAAACCCGTTGACGGTGTCGGAGCCTTTCACTACGGCACCGACATCGCTGCCGGGTGCGGGCAGGCGGTCTCGGCGGCCACCGGCGGCACCGTCATCTACTCCGGTTATCTCGGCAGTTACGGCAACTGGGTTCTCCTCGATCACGGCAACGGTGTGCAGACCGGCTATGCCCACAACAGCCAGATCCTTGTCGGCAATGGCCAGAGCGTGGCCGCCGGCGAGACGACCGCCCTCGTCGGCACGACCGGGGCGTCCAGCGGTTGCCATTCGCACTTCGAGGCTCGGGTTGATGGAGCGCGCATTGACCCGGCACCCTTCATGAGCGCGCGAGGAATCACCCTTGGCTAG
This sequence comes from Cryobacterium sp. TMT1-19, assembly GCF_004403055.1. Taxonomy (NCBI): domain Bacteria; kingdom Bacillati; phylum Actinomycetota; class Actinomycetes; order Micrococcales; family Microbacteriaceae; genus Cryobacterium; species Cryobacterium sp. TMT1-19. The sequence goes on along the minus strand of NZ_SOHB01000042.1, from coordinate 58,761 downwards.
CCCCAGGCGGGCGTCCCGAAAACGCGCGGCAGCATCAGACGGGCCCCTCCGCCAGCCCCACAGCAATACGCGCCATCCACACTCAACTTACGAAAGATCTCCCCGCTGATGAACATTCATGCCCGCATCCCGAGCCCCGATGTCAGGTCCATCCAACTGGAGCCGATCCTGCTCCACTTCTACGCCCTGTTCATCCTCGCGGCCATCGCAGCCGCCCTCATCCTGACTTCCCGGCGGCTTACCCACCGTGGTGGAGGACCCGGAATCGTCCTTGATTTCACCTTGTGGACGGTCCCTTTCGGGGTCATCAGCGGGCGGCTCCACCATGGGGCCACCCATCCGACGGACTATTTGTGTCCCGGAGCCAACTTATGGACGACCCGAATTCGAGGTGCTGGGCTCCGCAGGCTCGACCGGGGGTCCCCGTTCACACTATCGATGCGCCGGCTAATGCCTGATACTGACCACAACACCAAGCCGGTCATCAACGACATCGCTCGCCTAGCCGGCGTTGCCGTGGCGACCGTCTCTCGCGTTGTCAACGGAACCGCGCGGGTCAGCACAAGCGCAGCCGAAGAACTCGTCACCTACCTCCTGAACCTCGGCCACTCGCAAGTTCATTACGTCAACGCTCCCCCACAGCAGGAAGAAGACGACCGAGGCGCGGGCTGGCGACGTGCTCTCCGCACCGCCGGGGTGGTCCCACCCGAGGTCATTCACGCCAGTGTAGACCCCCATTCAGGACGAGAGATCGGCCGTCTACTCGCGAAGATCGGTGAGATCACAGCCATCTTCTGCGGCAACGACGTCCTGGCGATAGGGGTCATCAGCGGCCTCGCCGACGGTGGCAAGTCAGTTCCGGTTGGCGTGAGCGTCGTGGGAGTCAACGACCATCCGCTCGCGAAGATCTGGTTGCCCAAGCTGACGACAGTGAACCAAAGTTTCGCGAATCTCGGATCGCGCGCCCGCGAGCTACTCCACGGGTTGATCGATGGCGGAAGCGTCCAGGCGGTCACCCCCGCCGTCCAGCCAAACGTCGTCATTCAAGACAGTGCAGCAGCCTCCAGGAGCCGTCGTCGGCCGTAGGGTGAACGCTCAGCCACGCTTAACTACTATGGTGAATAGTAGTTTGGGATGCGCCCGACTGGTATTGAATGGAGCTCGTTCATGGGGCAGGTCTTGCTCTCGACAACGATCCTGGCAGCGTTTCTCGGCGGCGTCGTGGCCCTCCTGGCCCCATGCTGCGCCTCCGTCATGTTGCCGGCGTTCTTCGCTGCCAGCTTCCGCAGCCGGAGCCAGATCCTCGGCATGACACTGGTGTTCGCCGCCGGGGTCGGCACCATCATCCTCCCCATCGCCTTAGGCGCTGCGTTCCTCAGCCGCATTTTGTTCCAGTACCATTTTGGAATTTTCAGTGTCGTCGGTCTCGCGATGGTGGCAGTGGGCGTTGCCACCCTGGGGGGCTGGAAAATGATGCTATCGATGCCTTCTGGACGCGGCGGCGGAACGGGCATCGGCTCGGTGTACGGACTCGGAGTGTTCTCCGGTGCCGCCAGCGCGTGCTGCGCCCCAGTCCTCGCCGGAGTGGCGGCGCTCTCCGGTGCCACTTCGTCTTTCCCGGCCGCCGCCGCAGTGGGCGTCGCCTACGTATTCGGGATGGTCGCTCCCGTGTGCGCCTTGGCGTTGGTGTGGGACAGAAAAGACTGGGGAGCCAGTCGCCTGCTCGCGGCCACGACCATCCCGATCGGGCCCGGGGCCCGGTGGCGGTTGCCCGTGGGAACAGTGCTCTCAAGCGGGTTGATGATCGCCATGGGCGTGCTCACCGTCGTCCTCGCAGTGCAGGGACCGGGCATGGCACCGGACGGGTGGCAGGTTGAACTTGCCGCAGCAGTGGGGCACTGGGCCACCGTCATCCAGCAGTTCCTGGCCTTCATTCCAGGGTGGATATCGACGCTCGCCGTCTTCGCCGCTCTCGGCGCTTTGGTCTGGACGGCGATGCGCAGCCGAAAGCACGCAGCCACGCCGACCGCCTCCGGCAACCGACCCGACCAGGCGCATACGCGCACCCAGACAGAGGAGTCACAGTAGTGGCATCACGGAAGAAAGGCCGTCCGGGCACATGCCTGCAGTCACGCGCCAGGAGCACCGGGTTGCGCCGGGCAACGATGATAGTGGGCATCATGGCGGTTGCGGCAGCCATCCTGGTGGTCATGGAAAGCACTTGGAACGGGACCCCCACGGCTGTGGAAAACACCGCCTCCGTCAGTTATGCCGTGGGTGCTCCCGGCCCGCGCGCGGAAGCCCCCGACTTTTCTCTCGCTTCCACGGCCGGGGGGACGGTCAATCTTAGCGACTACCGTGGCGAGTCCGTCCTGCTCTTTTTCCATGAGGGGATCGGGTGCCAGCCGTGTTGGGACCAAATCCGCGATCTGGACGCCGCCGAGACCGAGCTGCAGTCCGTCGGCGTCGATCAGCTCCTCACCATCACCAGCGGGCCGGTGGACCTGATCGCCCAAAAAATGGCCGACGACAAGCTGACGGCGGTCGCTTTGGCCGACACCCGTCTGGATTTCTCCCTGACTTACCAGACCAACAAGTACGGAATGATGGGTGAATCCCGCAACGGACACAGCTTCATCCTGGTTGGGCCGACGGGGGAAATTGAGTGGCGAGCCGACTACGACGGCCCGCCTAACTACACCATGTACGTGCCGGTAGACGAGATCCTCACCCAGATGCAGGCTCTCCGGACCGACGCCTGATGCGAATCACCGTACTGACGCAAGCCTCGTGCCACGCCTGCGATCAAGCCAAGCTGGTACTGTCCCGACTCGCCGCGGACTACTCCTTTCAGGTCGAGACGATCGGCCTCGACACCGATGAAGGCCGGGCTCTGGCCGCTCGGAACGGCATCATCTTTGCCCCCAGCATCCTGATCGACGACGTCATATTCAGCTACGGGCTATCGGAGAAGAAGCTGCGGCACCACCTGTCCCGCCCCGACGTAGCCGCCCAGGGGCAGCCGGGCTCGAACGGCAGCTCACAGGGCGTTGCCGTACATCACAATGCAGAACAGCAATAGAGAGGACCGTCCAAATGGAACACCCGAACACAGAGGACAGAGCACATCGGCAGGCGATCGTTGCGGCCGCACGAGCGGAGCTGAAGCGGGGCGAGCGGCGTCGGAGGTTCTGGATCTACGGCTTGGGCACCGTCGTCGCAATCACCCTCGTGGCAACCGTTGTCTCCATCTTCATCGTCAACCAGAAAGACCAGGACGCGGCCAGATCGGCAGCAGACAAGCCAATCAGCGGCGTGGAGAGTTCTGATGGATTGAGCCGCGACCACGTGGTCAACGAGGTTGCGTTTCCAACGCTTCCCCCCGTCGGCGGAGAACATTCCGCCGAGCTGACAAACTGCGGCGTGTATACGAAGCCGGTAGACACCTGGCGGGCCGTGCACTCGCTCGAGCATGGCGCGGTGTGGGTCACCTACCGATCCGATCTGCCGCAAGAGCAGATCGACACTCTGACGGCTGATGCCGAGTCGAACCCATACGAACTCTTGAGCCCGTATCCCGATCTCCCCGCCCCGATTATCGCCAGCGCCTGGGGAAAACAACTGCAACTGGACAGCGTGGATGACCCGCGCCTGCAGTTGTTCCTGCAGACCTACCTACAGGGGCCACAGACACCCGAACCCGGCGCACCCTGCTCTGGTGGCGTCCAGGGCTGATCAGCACAGGAACCCGCGGGCGCAGCAGGGACCGTACGTTACTATGGAAGGTAGTTGATTAGGGGTTTTCGTTTCCATTAGAGCGTAGAAGGGAGCAACCCATGGTGCGCCCACTCGGCACGCTGGAACAGCACGTCATGGATCGCATCTGGTCCTGGGGGCGCCCGGTCGCCGTTCGCGAGGTGCTGGAGGATCTCCAACGCGAGCGCACACTCGCCTACACAACGGTAATGACGGTTATGGACAACCTGCGCCGCAAAGGCTTGCTGACCCGGGAGAAGGACGGCCGTGCGTATCTTTACCGACCTGCGCAGACTCGTGAGCAGCACACTGCCGCGTTCATGGGGGAAGTCCTTGCCGGAGGAGCTGACACTTCGGTGACACTTTTGCACTTCCTCGACCATATTCCGCCAGAGGAAGTCGCCAGCCTCCGTCTTGCCCTTGACGAGCACCTTCAGGGTCGCACAAGCACCGCGCCATGATTGCTCCAGCTGTTTTGACGGTCCTCGCCGTGATTCTGGCCGTCCTGGGGCCGGCCCTATTGCGCCGGATGTCGTGGCTCGAGCGGTCTCCCCGGATCGGGATCGCTGCTTGGCAAACGCTGAGCGTCTCAATTGTTTTGGCGGTGCTGCTTGCCGGTTCGAGCCTGGCCATCCCCGAGATTCCCTGGACCATCAACCTCGCCGACTGGATCCGAACCTGCGCGATGGCCCTCCTCGCGCAATACTCCACGCCAGGCGGTGCCGTGGTCAGCGCCACCGGCGCTGCCGCCGCAAGTGCCATCCTCGTCCGGGTCGCCTATTGCCTGGCCGCGGACCGGGCAATCGCAGCCCGTAACAGGAAAGTGCAACTGGACGCCCTGGCCCTCATTGCGCGACCCCACCTCCGATACGACGCTCTCGTCGTCGACCATCCGGCCGCCGCCGCGTACTGCCTACCAGGCAGGATTCACCAGGTCGTCTTGACCAGCGCCGCCCTGTCGGCGTTGGATCACAATCAGCTCCTCGCCGTTCTGGCCCACGAAAGGGCGCACCTGCGAGGACGCCACGACCTCATCCTCGCGGCATCCGACGCGCTGCAGCATGCGTTCCCCCGCGTCACAGCGTTTCGAACCGCACGCAGAGAACTCGGCCGGCTCGTCGAGATGCTGGCCGATGACAGTGCGGGCAGACACAGCGACCGGACCACAGTGGCCACCGCCCTGGTGCGCCTGGCTGAACACGGTCTGACCCCGGCGGCGGCCCTCGGCGCTGGGGGAGAGTCAGCTTCCAGCCGAGTCAGGAGACTCATTTCACCGGTTCGGCCCCTCGGCGCCGGGAAGACAACCGTCGCTGCTTTAACTATGGGATTGTTGATCGCATTGCCCTTGTTCCTCGCCATCGCCCCCGCATCCGCAGCGGGAACAATGGACCCGTGCCCGGAGGACGAGCAGTCCTTGACCATGTGATCGACGCTGCGCATTCCCCCCGGAAGCCCGGATCTCACACTGCAACCGCACTGACGGCCATCGAACAAGTGTTGAGGCTGAAAAAGAACCTCAATTCGGCAGATGCAGCGTGTCCACCTCCGCGCGCAGTGTGGTCAACTCCATTTCATCGGCCGCCGACAGCGACTTCGGCGCATCAGCTGTCTTCTTCCCTCGCATCATGAACCACATCATCGAGCCCATAGCCACTGGGCAGGCCAGGAGGGCCAGACCATAGAGCGCCGTACTCACCGTGACGCCTCCGGGCTTTTATTGCCAGCCTCCGACGAAGCGTCGCCAGCCGGGTGATGGGCCATCATCTCTTCGTGCATTTTCGCCATGCCGGGTGCACCGGCCGTCATGTCAGCCGTGTCGGACATCCCGGCCATCATCTGTTCGTGCATTTTCACCAGACCGGGTGCTCTGTGCATCGCGGCCATGTGTCCGCGGGCGCTATCCTCGGCCTGACCCGCCGGGGCCGGAGGGCTGCTGCCCTCGGCCGCGTTGGCCGGAGCGACGGTGCCTGCTGCAAGCAACGCACCAGCGGCCAGGGAGATGATCCAGATTCGTGAGCGCATGAGCGCCTCCTTCTTTGTCTACTATCTTTCATAGTAGTCGCCGGGGTTGGCTCCCGTCCCAGTGAACCGCGGTCACACAGGAAAGTCCCTGTCAGCGGTCGTTGTTACTTTGCTTCAATGACGCCCATCATCCCGTTGTCCTCGTGATCGAGGATGTGGCAGTGATAGACAGCCCGTCCGGCGAAGTCGTCGAAGGCAACGCGGACCTTCACCCGCCCCGCTGCCGGAACGTTTAGGACGTCTTGCCAAACCACAGACTCGACTGCCCTGCCATTTTCCTCAACGAGCTGCATTGGCCACACGTGAAGATGCAGGGGGTGGTCCATCTGGGTGGGGTTGGTCAGGGTCCATTCTTCGATACTGCCGGACTGAACCGTGGTGTCCGTTCTAGCCGCGTCGAACACCTCCCCATTGATGGTGAAACTCATCATCGAGCCGCCCCTCATTCCGCCCATGCCCATCCCGAACGTGAGCTCGCGACGAGCCGTCACCGGCCGCGAACGAAGATCGGAGGGCGCGGCCTGCTCGGGGACTGCGGACAGAGCAGTAACCGCATCACCGGACACCGTCAGCGTCGCCACTGAAACGCCGCGAGGGTTGGCCTGAGCGTCCTGTCCGCTGGGTCCAGCGCCGCCGCCCATCATCCCGCCCATCATTCCGTTCGCGCTGCCGCGGTCGTAGGGCAAGGCCTGGAAGATGGACGTTCCTGCGATAGCGGAAACGAGCAGGTCCGCTCGATTGCCGGGAAGCAGCACCACCTCGTCGACGTCGCCGGGGGTCTGGAACCGCCCGGAGTCGATGCCGAGAAGTTGCAGCTGCTGCCCGTCAAGGCGCAGCCGCAGATACCTGGACACACAGGCGTTGACGATGCGCCAACGTTCGCGTTCCCCCGGACGGGCGGTCATGACCGGATTCACCTGCCCGTTGACCAGAACGAGTTGTCCTTCCCGTCCCGCCGTCTGTTCCATCGGCGTGACGGGAGGGATGCGGCCCAGGCTGTCCAGTGTGATGTCTGAGATGACGAGCACGCGCTCTCGCGTTGCCCTGATAGGCGTGGGGTCCTCGACAATGATGGCCCCGTAAAGGCCGCCGAAGACCTGATCGGCGACGAACCCGTGGTAGTGCGGGTGATACCAGTACACTCCCGGCGGGTGATCAGGCGGCAGCTGATATTCGTAGTCGAATGAGTCTCCGGCCTTCACGGTCACGAACATGTTGTCGCCGTTGTCCGACGGAGAAACATGCAATCCGTGCACGTGCAGGTTGCTCGGATCGTTGAGGCCGTTGTGCAGGCGCACACTGAGCGTGTCGCCCGCCTGAACGCGTAGGGTAGGCCCCGGCACGCCCCCGTTATAGCTCAGCACGGTGGCACCGCGACCGGAAATCTTCACGTCCCCCGGTGCAGCATCCAGGCGTACCTTGAGGCGGCCATCGGCGCTACGCAACTCGGGCGGCTGAACCAGTGGATCCCCGGAGGGCGCCCCAAAGCCTGAGCCGGTGGCCAAAGGCGATGCTGTCTGCTGGCTCCAGAGAAGTCCCGCTCCCCCGGCAACCGTGCTCGCCAGCCCGAGGCCACCGAGCGTGAGAGCGCTTCGACGGCTGAGAGGCTTCACCACTTACCCTCGCCCAGGACTGCGCGCTGTTCGCGGTACTGCTCCGCGGTCAGCTCACCCCTGGCGAAACGTTCATCCAGTATCTGGCGCGCGCGGCCAGGCCCAACCTCTCCCCCCTGCTTCGGCCCGACACTACGATCTCCAGAAAACAGCCGAACCATGAGCACGACCAGCAACGAGATACCGACAATTGTCAGCAGCCCGAAGAGCCAGTACAGCCCCATACTTCCTCCATAGCCCCACATCATGATCCGACTCCTTCGACTCATATTTCGAGAATAGACACTGCCGCAAGCATACCCCTTGGGGTATTTTGGACAATCAAACGGCGTGCACCACTCCCCTTTTTCAGGCGGTGCATCCTCCCGGAAGGGGTAGTCGTTCAGTGCGCCTCAAGCCGTCACGGCGAGCAACGAACGACAAGCGAGCCGTGAGCCGGTAGAAGCATTCCGGAATACTATCTATCCTAGTAGCGTTGCCTGATTAACGACCCAGAGGCCCTACGACAGCCTCCCACCGACGAGGTGGATCGCCCCGATCGTATACCCCCCATGGGTATAGGGTGAGAGTGTTCGACACGGAGATTGTCGCTGTGAGGCCGATTCTTCAGAATGGAAGATTCACATGACTCAGGAAGCCGAAACTACTGTCCTCGAAGTGCGGGGCGTTCAATGGGCATCCTCGCGAGCGATCGTCGAGTCGGTGCTCGCCCGCCGCCCCGGCGTGTTGAGCGTTGATGCGAATCCGGTAGCGCAAACCGCGAGCGTGACCTTCGATCCCAGGCAGACCTCCGTCACTGATCTGGCGGCATGGGTCCGGGAATGCGGTTACCACTGCGCTGGACGCTCCGTGCCCGATCACATCTGCGATCCGATGGCGTCATCCGTCACCGACCACACCGAACATGAAATGAAGACCGGACAACCGCCTCGAACCATGCAGGAGACCATGGGGCATGGTGGCGCGCACGGCGACATGTCCATGGCCGGCATGATCCGGGACATGCGCAACCGGTTCATGGTGGCGGCGATCCTGTCAGTTCCGATCACCCTGTGGTCGCCGATCGGCCGGGACGTTTTCGGTTTCGCGATTCCTGCCCCGTTCGGGCTGCGGGATGACGTTTTCGCGTTGATCCTGTCTCTGCCGGTCATTTTCTATTCGGCTTGGATCTTTTTCGATGGGGCCTTCCGGGCGCTGCGGGCCCGAACCCTGGACATGATGGTTCTGGTAGCCGTCGGTGTTGGAGCGGGCTGGCTCTATAGCCTGTCTGTCACCCTTACCGGTGGTGGGGAAGTTTTCTACGAGGCTGCGACCGTTCTGACCAGCTTCGTCCTCCTGGGCCACTGGTTTGAAATGCGTGCCAGGGGCGGCGCAAACGACGCCATCCGTACGCTGCTCGAGTTGGCACCGTCGATGGCATTCGTCATCCGCGACGGGGAACCGGTTGAGGTCCCGACCGCGGAGGTTGTCCCGGGCGACCTCCTCCTGGTTCGGCCCGGAGCAAAAGTTCCAACTGACGCCGTCGTAGAAGACGGTGGGTCCGACATCGACGAATCCATGGTCACCGGGGAGAGCCTTCCCGTCGCCAAGAGCATCGGATCGACCGTGATCGGCGCCACAGTGAACACCACCGGAACCCTTCGTGTGCGGGCGACCAAAGTCGGCGCCGATACCGCACTCGCGCAGATCGTGGCCCTGGTTCAGGAAGCACAGAACTCCAAGGCCCCCGGACAACGGCTAGCCGACCGCGCGGCCTTCTGGCTTGTGCTCGTAGCCCTCATTGGCGGCAGCGCCACCCTGGGTGCGTGGCTCTTGGCCGGCGCGAGCCTTCCTACCGCGATCCTCTTTGCGATCACCGTCGTCGTCATCACCTGCCCGGATGCGTTGGGCCTGGCGACACCGACCGCCATCATGGTCGGCACCGGTCTGGGCGCCAAACGCGGTGTCCTCTTTAAAACTGCGACCGCGTTGGAGACTTCGGCTCGCATCGACACGGTCGTCCTGGACAAGACGGGAACTCTGACCAGGGGCGAACCAGAGGTGACGGACTTCATAGCTGTCGGGATGGATGAGGTCGAGTTGCTGGCCCTTGTCGCTGCAGTGGAACGGGAGTCCGAGCATCCGCTCGCCGCAGCCGTCGTCAGTTACGCCGTCGGGCGCGGCGCGAAAGCGTTGGAAGCATCTGCGTTCCGCAATGTTCCGGGACATGGTGCCGGCGCCACAGTCGCAGGACGCCAGGTGTTCGTCGGCAACCGCAAACTCATGGTTGCCCAGGGCATCGATATTGATCCGGTGTCCGCCCAGCGTCAGACGCTGGCCGCGACCGGACGGACGGCGGTCCTCGTCGCCGTCGACGGGAAGGCCGCTGGGGTCATCGCCCTGGCTGACGCCGTTCGACAGACCGCGGCGGCCGCCGTTGTCGCTCTTCACGAAACGGGCATCGAGGTCGTCATGCTCACCGGCGACAATGAGGCGACCGCGCAGCGGATCGCATCCATGCTCCACATCGATGTCGTGATCGCCGAGGTGCTCCCGGAAGACAAAGCCGCGAAAATCAAGGAGCTGCAGGCCTCCGGCAAACGAGTCGCGATGGTCGGCGACGGAGTCAACGACGCTCCGGCCTTGGCACAGGCGGACCTGGGCATCGCCATCGGGGCAGGAGCGGATGTCGCCATCGATACGGCGGACGTGGTCCTGATGCGGTCCGACCCCCTCGACATCCCCATCACCCTGCGCATCGGGAAAGGCACCGTGCGCAAGATGCGCCAGAACCTCGGCTGGGCGGTCGGCTACAACGCGATCGCGCTTCCCATTGCCGCGGGCGTTTTCTTTCCGACATTCGGCATCCGGCTCAGTCCGGAAATCGCCGCCATCTCCATGTCCGGCTCGAGCGTCATCGTCGCGGTCAACGCGCTGCTGCTCAAGCGGCTGCGCCTCCCGCGACAGCCCGAGAGCACATCGGCCACCACCTTGACTGATGGAGCAGGGAATGACGTCGGAGTTTCAGCCTGATCTGGCGACGGCGCGCAGGGGTACCACGACCGCGAAGCTGGCTCCCTGCCCGGTCCCTCCCGACGAGGCCGTCACGTCCCCGCCGTGCGCACGCGCTATTTCCCGGGCGATCGTGAGACCGATCCCTGATCCGGCGGAGCGGCGGGCCTGTCCGGGCACACGGTAGAACCGCTCGAAAACACGGTCTGTGTCCTCCTCGGCCAGGCCCACTCCCGTGTCGATCACGACGACCTCACCACGGCCGTCGGCGCCGTGCGTCGTGATCGTGACCGCACCGCCCGCCGGGGTGGCGAGCAGAGCGTTGCCGAAAAGGTTGGTCAGAACCTGGGTGATCCGGTCCGGGTCCACGTGCACGGGCAGCGGCGTGGCGACGTTGAGTGTCAACGTCACGCCCGAATCTTCGAATTGCGGAGCGAGCCGGTTGGCCGTGCGGCGAGCAAGATCGGCCAGGTCGGCATCGACTGGATGCAGGTCGAGCCGCTGTTCTTGAGCGCGCGACAGGCTGGACAGGTCATCGGAGAGGCGGTGCAGGCGGCGCAGTTCCCCGCTGAGGGAGGCGAATGTGTCGGGGCTGGCGGTGAACACGCCATCGATCAGCCCCTCGACGTAGCCGTCCAGAACGGTCAGTGGGGTTCGCATTTCATGCGCAACCTCCCCAAGCAGCCGGGTTCGCCGGGACTCGGTATCGGCCAGGGCCTGGGCCAGCGTGTTGACGTCGGTGGCCAGCGCTGCGAGTTCCGGCTCGGAGGGGACGGGAACCCTGCCTCCGTATTTTCCGGCAGCGATCAGCTTGGTCGCGGCCCGCACAGCGTTGAGGGGGCGAAGTAGGCGCCCCGTGACTGCCGCGGCGACGAAACCTGCGGCGATGACGCTGGCCAGTACCCCGACGATCAGCGAGGTCGTGAGCGCGGATAGGAAGGCGGAGCGCACGCTGGTCGCGTCCATGGCCCCCATCGACATTCCGGTGCCCTCACTGTCCATCATCATCCCCAGCCGGTCTTCGAACAGTCGAGGAGCAAGCAGCGAGATCGTCAGATAAGCCACCACGCCGCCGACCACGGCAATAGCGGCATAGGAGATGAACAGGCGCAGCGAGAGGCGCATCTTCATCTGGGCCCGGCCACAAACTTGTAGCCCACGCCCCGCACCGTGGCGATCAGGTGTGGATCGCCGGCATCGTCGCCGAGTCGTGCGCGCAAACTGCGGATGTGGACATCGACGACCCGTTCGTCGCCGTAGAAATCGTAGCCCCAGACTTTTTTAAGCAGTTGTGCCCGGGAAAACACCCGCCCGGGCTCGGTCGCGAGTGCGGTGAGAAGGTCAAACTCCAGGCTCGACAACCCCACGGAGACTCCATTCGCCTCAACCTCTCGGTGGGCGGGTTTGATGGACAAGCCATCGAAGCGAAGCAGGGCGTCTCTGTCGGTCCGCTCATCCCGATTGTCACGACGGAGCATTGCCTTCACTCGAGCCGTCACCTCGCGCGGGCTGAATGGCTTGGTCACATAGTCATCCGCACCCACACCGAGCCCCACGAGCTTGTCGACCTCCTCCGCCCTGGCCGTGACGAGGATCACGTACGCGTCGCTGAAGCCTCGCAACTGCCGGAGAACCTCCAGCCCGTCGATCCCCGGCAGCATTACATCCAGCAGCACGAGAGCGGGAGGGTCCTTATGGAGTACCGCAAGCGCCTCGGCGCCGTCCGCGGCCTCCGCTACGTCATAACCTTCCGCTTCCAGGTAGCCGCGCAGGACCGTCCTGATCTGCGCCTCGTCGTCGACAACCAGGACCTTCTGCATCGCTCAACCCTTTTCTTCTGATTATCGCCGTCCGGCGGCACGGTCTCTGCACTGCGCCCCAGGGACTCGGCGAGGGAGGACCTCCTCAGGCCTTACCTCTCGAGCACCTGCAACCGTTCTCGGTATTCCGTTTCATTCAATTCACCCTTCGCGAAGCGATCATCGAGTATTTGACGCGCTTGACTGCGCTCGCCTTGTCCGCGGGTCAGCGGAGTAGTCCCGCGGAACCCACCGCGTTCAGTTCCGCCATCAAAAGCCCGCACGACCCAGACAACAAGGAGGATGACTGCGACGAGCATGAGCAGCCCTACCGGCCATCCCCACGTCATGTTGTATCCGTTTCCCCACATCATTTCTTCTGCTCCTTCAGTTCGTGTATATTTTCGTACATCCAGGCAGCCCGTGGACCGGTCTGCCTGTTCAGGAGACGGTCAGGTCGTCGCCATTCCCAAGCCCATCCCTGTGCCCGTCCCTGCGCCCGAGTGCATACCGACTCCCGAACCCATGCCCTTCCCCTCACCTGGGGTGTGGGTCGCGTTCAGCATCGGGTCAATGCGGCTCCTCATCTGTTCTACGGCTGACTCCCTGTCATCAGATGACAGAGTGCTGTTGGAGTCGAGCGTGGTCCTCTGCTGTGAGACCATTGCATCTTTGAGCCCAGAAACCGATTTGCCCTGGGCTTCAGCGACATCCGCGAGGGACCCACCCGACTGCAGCCGGTCCTGCAGCTCCGTCCGACTCAAGCCGAGGTAGCTCGCGATCGCGACCATGGGCGAACTCTGCCCGAATGCTATGCCGGCCAAGTGGCCTGACCGGTGGTCGCAAACTGACGACGAGGTCGTCGATGGTGGCTGGGAAATGGCCCCATCACCGGTAGATGCCTGCGCCGCGGCAACACCGCCCGTGACAAGCGCTCCGACAAGCCCGAGTCCCGCAATACCAGCGGTCATGTTCTTCCGATTGAATTTCATCAGTCTCAACACCTTTCACGTTCAGCCACCAGGTTGGTGTCTACACACCAGCATGCAGACCGCGCATGAAGCTCCAGCCCCCGAGCATGTGAAGGTTTGATGAAACGCGCTGGCCAGGCTCATACCAAGCCGCAAAGCGCATGCCGACGGTTGTTATGCGTCGCTTCCTGATACCGACGGTGCGGCAAACCATCCGTCAACTGTTCGAGTCGTCGTCTGAAAATCAGATTGTCCACCGCATCCGGACGAGCCAGGAAAGACATCGCAGTGTGCACCTTGGCGGCGCGGGCTGAACGCCGAACGGCGTCGAGTGTCAGCCCAGTTGCGTAGTGACGAGAGCGAATCAACCCGGGCAGCGCCGCTGTAGCCCCGCATGGCGCTTGTGGTATTGGTTCTGGACACCGGGCCCGTTTCGGGCCCCAAAGATGGGCGATGGGTGATTTCACCGCGGAATCCTGCACCTGCTACTGCTGGGGTACCTGGACTCGAACCAAGAACAACTGAACCAGAATCAGTCGTGTTGCCAATTACACCATACCCCAATGCCTGTTCCTCAGAACGGACCGACTCGTAACTCTAACCCACTCAGAGGGCCGGGACAAACCCAGGGCCGAAATCGCCGCCGGCTCGAGCCGATTGCCGGGGCAGACCCCGAGGGGCCCGGCCCCGCGCGGCCAGTCACTCGAGAGTGGTGGCAGCCAGACGTGCAAGACGCAGCACGGACTCCGCCTTGCCCAGGATCTCCATCGACTCGAACAGCGGCGGCGAGATGCGCCGGCCGGAGACCGCGACCCGCAGGGGGCCGAAGGCCACGCGCGGCTTGAGCGCGAGCCCGTCGATCAGCGTCTCGGTCAGGGTGGTGTGCACGCGGTCGTGCGTCCATTCCGCTTCGGGAATGTCGAGCAGCGCTGCCGTGGACGTGGCGAGGATCTCGCGCGTGTTCTGCGGGAGCGAGGCGAGGGCATCCGGCTGGTAGGCCAGCGAGTCGCCGCCGATGAACAGGAAACCGAGCATGCCGGGTGCCTCGCCGAGCAGGGCGATGCGTTCCTGCACGAGCGGTGCGGCGGACTCGAGAATAGCCTGCTGCACCTCGCTGAGTGGTTCGGTCACGTCGCCGGCGGCCACCAGGTACGGGATGACCCGGGCGGCGAAATCGGCCGGGTCGAGCAGCCGGATGTGGTCGCCGTTGAGCGACTCGGCCTTCTTGAGGTCGAAGCGGGCCGGGTTCGGCAGCACGTCGACGACGTCGAACGCGGCGATCATCTCATCGATCGTGAACACGTCGCGGTCGCTGGAGAGGGACCAGCCGAGCAGCGACAGGTAGTTGACCAGTCCCTCGGGAACGAAGCCGCGGGCGCGGTGGTGGAACAGGTTGGACTCGGGGTCGCGCTTGGAGAGCTTTTTGTTGCCCTCGCCCATGACGTAGGGCATGTGCCCGAAACGCGGCACGAACGTGGCCAGTCCGATGTCGATCAGCGCGTGGTACAGGGCGATCTGGCGCGGCGTGGAGGAGAGCAGGTCTTCGCCGCGCAGCACGTGGGTGACGCCCATCATGGCGTCGTCGACCGGGTTCACGAACGGGTACAACGGATGCCCGTTGGGCCGCACGACGACGAAGTCGCTGAACGAGCCGGCCGGGAAGGTGATCTCGCCGCGAACCAGGTCGTCGAAGGAGATGTCCGTGTCGGGCACCTTGAGGCGGAGCGCCGGCGAGCGGCCCTCGGCACGGAAGGCCGCCTTCTTCTCGTCGCTGAGGTCGCGCTCGAAGTTGTCGTATCCGGCCTTGGGGTCGCGGCCGAGGGCGACGTTTCGCACCTCGATTTCCTCGCCGGTGGCGAAGCTCTCGTAGATGTGACCGGACGCCTTGAGCTGCTCGATCACGTCACGGTAGATGTCGTAGCGCTCGGACTGGCGGTAGGGAGCGTGCGGTCCGCCGACCTCGACGCCCTCGTCCCAGTCCAGGCGCAGCCAGTGCAGCGCGTCGAGGAGCTGCACGAAGCTCTCCTCGGTATCGCGGGCCGGATCGGTGTCTTCGATCCGGAAGATGAACGTGCCGCCGGTGTGCCGGGCGTAAGCCCAGTTGAAGAGCGCCGTGCGGATCAGGCCGACGTGCGGCGTTCCGGTCGGCGAGGGGCAGAACCGAACGCGAACGTCGGTGCCGGTGGCAGTGGAAAACGGGTGCGCAATTGTCTCAGACATCATCCCCGATTCTAGTTGCCTCCGGGTGAGGGCGCGCGTGGGGATATAGGTGGTGCCGCGGGTGCCGCGTCCGGTCCGGCCAGCGCGGCGAGCCGGCGCAGGGTGACGGCAATGGCCGCCACGCCCGCGGCCCCGGTGACCGTGACCGTGTGCAAGGTGCGGTGGTCGCGGCCGCGCGTGGGCCGGATGGCGACGAGGGGCTGCGCGCCGACGAAGTCGAGGGCGAGCGCGGGCAGCATCGCCACCCCGATGCCGGCCGCCACGAGGCCGAGCACGGCGGCCGCGTTGTCGGTCTCATAGGAGATGCGGGGCGTGAAACCGTTGTGACCGCAGAGCTCCAGCAGGTGGCCGCGGCACCGAGGACATCCGCCGATCCAATTCTCCTCGGCTAGGTCGCCGAGGTCGACTGCGCTGTCTCTGGCCAGGGCGTGTGCGGCCGGCAGCACGAGCATCATCTCGTCGCGGCGGAGCCGGGTCACGACGAGGCCCTCGGCGCTGTCCCGGTGAGGGTCGACCCGGTCGCCGGGGTAGCTGAACGTGATCGCCAGATCGGCCTGATTCTGGCGCACCAGGGCCACGGCTTCGAGCGGCTCGGCCTCGAGGTAGGTGACGCTGACTCCCGGATGGCGGCGCTGCAGGTCAGCGAGCAGGCGCGGCACGATGGTCGCCGAGGCGGACGGGAACGCCGCCAGACGCACCCGGCCCGCGCGCAGGCCGCGAAGTTCGGACAATTCCCCCGCGGCGGCGTCCAGGGCCCCGCTCACGGTGGCGGCGTGCCGGGCGAGCATCCGGCCGGTCTCGGTGAGCCGCACGCCGCGGCCGATGCGTTCGATCACGGCCATCCCGATGCGCTGCTCGAGCCGTTTGAGCTGCTGGCTCACGGCGGGCTGGCTGTAGCCGAGCGCCGCCGCGGCCGCCGTGATCGAGCCGTAGTCGGCGAGCGCACCCACGACGCGCAGCATGGTGGAGTCGAGTTCGGGCTGGGCGATGGCGGGCACGAAGTGATCATAACTTATGCTTATGGATTGCCTCAGCTACTGGTTGTTGTCAAATGAATAGGCCGGTCGCATGCTGGAGAAATGATCCAGAGCGACTCTTCCGCGTCACGTTCGACGCTGCCGGCCCGCATCGGCGTGCGCGAGGCGCGCGAGCGGTTCCGTGGCGGCCGCGGCTACCTGGCAGCCTGCACGCTCGGGCTGCCAACCCGGGAAACGGAAGCGGCCCTGCGCGTGGACGCCGACGCCTGGGCGCTGGGCACCGCGTCGGCGGCGGGGTATGCCGCCGTGGTCGAACGGGTCCGGCACGCGTATGCCAGACTCGTCGCTGTTCCGGTGAGCCGGGTCGCGATCGGGTCTCAGGCATCCGTGCTGGCCGGTCTGCTCGCCGCGAGCGTGCCCGACGGCGCCGAGGTGCTCTGCGTCGACGGCGATTTCAGCTCGATGGTGTTCCCGTTCCTCAGCCAGGCGCACCGCGGGGTCACCGTGCGGCACCTGCCTCTGGCCGAGCTGGCCGTCGGGATCACCGCCGACACCTGGCTTGTGGCGTTCTCGCTCGTGCAGTCCGCCACCGGTGCCGTCGCCGACACCGCGGGGATCGTGGCCGCCGCCCGTGCTCACGGGTGCTTCACCGTTTGCGACACGACGCAGGCAGCCGGGTGGATGCCGGTGGACGCATCCGTCTTCGACGCCTCTATCTGCCACAGTTACAAGTGGCTCTGCGCCCCGCGCGGCGTGGCCTTCCTGACCGTGGCCGAGCGGCTGGCCGTAGTGCTGCACCCGGTGCAGGCGGGCTGGTATGCCGGCCGGGACCCGTGGGCCTCCTGTTACGGACCGGACATGAACCTCGCGGCTGATGCGCGCCGATTCGACGTCTCCCCGGCCTGGAACGCCTGGGTGGGCGCCGAACCCGCACTGGAGCTCTTCGGGCGGCTCGACCTGTCGACGGTGCGCGACCACGCGGTGGCGCTGGGCGACGCGCTCTGCGCCGGGCTCGGGCTCGCCCCGGCCGGGCAGTCGATCGTGACCTGGCCGGATGCCGACGGCACCGACCTTGACCGCCTCACCCGGGCAGGTCTCACCGCGTCGCGCAGGGCCGGGCGGGCCCGCGTCGCTTTCCACCTGTGGAATGACGAGGACGACGTCGCCGACGCCCTGCGCGCCCTACGGACATAGCCGGGTCTCGACGGGCCTGACCGCAGGGCTTGCTCGGCCACAGGGCCTCGCGGCGACTCGACTACTTCTGTGCGGTGACGGAGGTGACGGCGGTGATGATCGCGCCGGCGAGAGCGGCGGAGGAAGCCGGATTCTGGCCGGTGTACAGGTTGCGGTCGATCTCCATGTGCTCGGCCCAGGGTGCGCCGGCGACGAAGTCGGCGCCCAGCGCGACCAGGCGGCTCTGTACGAGCCACGGCGCCTTGGGGGCGAGGCCACCGAGAGTCTCCTCCTCGTCGGTGAAGCCGGTCATTCGGTAGCCGGTGAAGGGCCAGCTGCCGTCGGCCCGCTGGGCGGCGAGCAGAGCGGCCGGGGCGTGGCAGAGCACGCCGAGAATCGTTCCGGAGTCGAGGGCTTCGGTCATGATGCGTCCGGAGTCGGCGTCGACGGCCAGGTCCTCCATCGGGGCGTGGCCGCCGGGGTAGAAGACGACGTCGTAGTCGGCGACCGTGATGTCACTGATCGAGCGGGGCTCGTCGAGTTCACTGCCGATGGTGTCGAGGTAGGCGACGATGGCCGCGGCCCGGTCTTCCCCGCCGGCCGCCTGGGGTGCCAGGCTTCCCGCGTCGATGGTGGGGGCGACGCCGCCGGGCGTCGCGATGGTGATCCGCCAGCCGGCCTCGGTGAACAGGCGGTGCGGTTCGGCGAGCTCTTCGGCCCAGTAGCCGGTGGGGTGCAGGCTGCCGTCGTTGAGGGTCCAGTGATCAGCGGCGCTGACGACAAAAAGTACGGAATTCATGGGTTCTCCAGAGTGTGTGATCGTGTGAAATGGATGCTGTCGGGAAAATCAGACGTTCGTGCGGACGACCATCTTGCCGGTGTTCTCGCCACGCATGAGGCCTAGGAAGGCGTCGACCGCGTGGTCGATCCCGTCGACCACGGTCTCGTCGAAGACGACGTCGCCCGCGGCGAGCCAGCCGGCCATGTCGGCCGAGAACGCGGGGAAATGCTGCACGTAGTTGCCCACGGTGAAGCCCTTGAGGGTCAGCCCGCGACCAATCATGTTCGCCAGGTTGCGCGGGCCGCCGGTCGCCTCGGTGTTGTTGTAGACGGAGATCGCGCCACAGAGGGCGGCGCGTCCGCCGTCGTTGAAGCTGGCCAGTGCCGCCTCGAGGTGCTCGCCGCCGACGTTGTCGAAGTAGACGTCGATGCCGTCCGGAGCCGCGGCGGCGAGCTGCTTGGCGATGTCGCCGTCCTTGTAGTTGAAGGCGGCGTCGAAGCCGTACTTCTCGGTCAGCAGGGCAACCTTCTCGGCCGACCCGGCGGAACCGATCACGCGCTTCGCGCCCTTGAGACGGGCGATCTGGCCGACCATGCTGCCTACGGCCCCGGCCGCGCCGGAAACGAAAACGGTGTCGCCTTCCGAGAGCCCGGCCACCTCGAGCAGGCCCACGTAGGCGGTGAGTGCGGTCATGCCCAGCACGCCGAGGTAGGCGGAGAGAGGCACGCCGGGGATTTCCGGGACGACGCGGAAGCCGGCGGCCTCCTCCTGAACCAGGTCGCGCCAGCCGAACTGGTGCACGACCACGTCGCCGACGGCAACCGCGTCAGAGGCGGATGCGACGACGCGGCCGACGGCCCCGCCCGTCATCGTCTCGTTGAGGGCGTAGGGGGCGGAGTAGGACTTGGCGTCGTTCATCCGGCCGCGCATGTAGGGGTCGACCGAGACGAACTCGTTGGCCACGCGAACCTGACCGGGGGTCAGCTCGGGCAGGTCGATGCGGATGGTGCCGAAGTCGGCATCCGTTGGCCAGCCGGTGGGGCGGGCGACAAGCTGGATCTGGGTGCTGGTGATGGACGAGGCCATGGCGGCTCCTCTGCTTTTTTGTAACGGATAGTCTAATATATTGTGTACTGATCGATACACAAAACCACTCACAGCGAAAACGGAGGAAACACCATGGGACGGCTGCAGAGTTTCGAGCGCACAACCGTCGTCCAGGCGGCCAGGGACCTGTTCTGGGACAAGGGCTTCGAGGCTACCTCGCTCGCCGACCTCGAAGTTGCGACCGGTCTCCGGCGATCCAGCCTTTACCACGCCTTCGGCAGTAAGCGTGGCCTCTTCGACGCCGCCGTCGAGGACTACCAGGCCTCCGTCATCCGCCCGAGATTGCGGATCCTGACCGGGCCGGGGATCGGCCGGGCCTCGCTGCTGGCCTACTTCAGCGAACTCAGGTCGGCGGTCTCCGCCCTGCCGGAGGACTCCCCGCGCCGCGGCTGCCTGCTGGTGAACTGCGCCGCAGGCCTCGCCGGGCACGACGACCTGGCCCGCCAGGTCGTGGACGGCTACCGGTCCGAGCTGAAGGACACCCTGCAGGACGCCCTCCGGGCGGCCGGAGGAAGCGCGCCGGACCGCGCGCCGGAACGCGCCCGCACCCTGGCTTCGCTCGGCATGAGCGCCATGCTGCTCGCCCGGGTCAACGCGACCGAATCGGTGGCGCTGCTGGACACGGCGACGGAGCAGATCCGGTCCTGGTTTCCCGTGCACGCCGCGACCGACGCCTGACGATCAGGCGCGCCGCACCGGGTTCGCCAGCACGCCGATGCCGGCGATCTCGACCTGCACGGCGTCGCCGTGCACGACGGAGGCGGACCGGTCGGGGGCACCCGTCAGAATGACGTCGCCCGGCAGCAGGGTGAACACGCTGGAGACGAAGGAGATCATCTCCGCAACGGTGTGCTTGAGCAGCGTCGCATTGCCCTTCTGGAAGACCTCGCCGTTGATGCGGGACTCGATGGTCAGCGTGGTCCAATCGTATTCGGTGTCGATGACCGGTCCGAGCGGGCAGAACGAGTCGAAGCTTTTGGCCCGTGTGAGGTCGCCGTCGCGCTCCTGCAGATCGCGGGCGGTGACATCGTTCGCTACCATACAGCCCCAGATGGAGTCCTCGGCGGCGTCGACGGACACGTTGCGGGTGATCTTGCCGATCACGATCGCGAGCTCGCCCTCGACGTGCACGTTGTCCGTGGACGCCGGCACGGTGATCGGGTCGCCGGGGCCGACGACGCAGGTGTTCGGCTTGAGGAAAAACCTGGGCTCACCGGGCGAGCGGGCCGCGGCGGACTGCTCGGCCGCGTCGGCGAAGTAGGACCACGCCATGCCCACGATCTTCGACCGCGGGATCACCGGGGCGAGCAGCTTCACGTCGCGCAGGGCCACGCGCTCCCCGGACGGGTCATAGCCCGCGAACATCGGGTCGCCCTTTAAAACGACGATCTCGTCGTCGTCGACGATGCCGAACGAGATGCGTCCCTCGTGACTGAACCGTGCGATTTTCACGCGGGTCCCACCGGGGCGTCGAGCCGGGTGAGCCAGCCATGGCGGTCGGGCAGGCGGCCGTACTGAATGTCGGTCAGCTCCTGGCGGAGCGCCATCGTGATCTGGCCGGCCGGGCCATCCGGGTCGCCGATGGAGAGGTTCGGGCCCTTGAGCTGCGAGATCGGGGTGACGACGGCAGCCGTGCCGCAGGCGAACACCTCGGTGATGGCACCGGATGCGACACCGTCCTGCCATTCGCCGAGGGTCACGTCGCGCTCCTCCACGGTCAGGCCTCGGTCCCGGGCGAGCTGGATGATGCTGTCGCGGGTAACGCCCTCGAGGATCGCGCCGGTCAAGCGCGGGGTGACGAGCGTGTCGGTGCCATGAACGAAGAACACGTTCATGCCGCCGAGTTCGTCGATGCGGCTGCTGGTTTCCCCGTCGAGGAAGAGCACCTGGGCGCAGCCGTTGTCATAAGCCTGCATCTGAGGCAGCAGGCTGGCGGCGTAGTTGCCGCCGCATTTGGCCGCGCCGGTGCCTCCGCGGCCGGCGCGGGAGTACTCGGTCGAGAGCCAGATCTTGATCGGGGCCACACCGTCGGCGAAGTAGGCGCCGGCCGGGCTGGCGATCACGTAGTAACCGACCTGGTGCGCGGCCCGCACGCCGAGGAAGCTCTCGTTGGCGATCATGAACGGGCGCAGGTAGAGGCTGGTCTCCGCAGCAGAGGGCACCCAGTCGCCGTCCACGGCCACGAGCTGCCGGATCGATTCGATGAAGTCGGCCTCGGAGAGTTCCGGCAGTGCCAGGCGGCGTGCGGAGCGCTGCAGGCGCTCTGCATTCTTCTCCGGGCGGAAGGTCCAGATCGACCCGTCGGCGTGACGGTAGGCCTTCAACCCCTCGAAAATCTCCTGGCCGTAGTGCAGCACCGAGGAGGCCGGGTCGAGGTGCAGCGGACCGTAGGGCATGACCCGGGCGTTGTGCCAGCCCGCGTCGAGGGTCCAGTCGATGGCGACCATGTGATCGGTGAACTTCTTGCCGAAGCCGGGATCGACGAGGATCTCTTCGCGCTCGATCTTCGTGCGGGCCGTGGTCGACGGCGTCAGGCTGAACCTCAGCGGGAAGGTGGCGGTGCCGGATGTCGTCGGGGGCGCTGGCTGGCTCATTGGATTCCCTTGTCTGTCAGTCGAGTCACGATGGCGTCGCCCACGGCGCTGGTGCTCCGGGGTGTGCCGAGAGCCGCCCGGGCCACGATGTCGGCGGTCACGGCGGCAGTCACCCGGGCCGCGGCATCCGTGAGTCCGAAGTGCTCCAGGAGTAGCGCCACCGACAGGATGGCCGCCGTGGGGTCAGCCAGTTGTTTGCCCGCGATGTCCGGTGCCGAACCGTGTACCGGCTCGAACATGCTGGGAAACCTGCCCTCAGGGTTAATGTTCCCGGAGGCCGCAAGGCCGATGCCGCCGCTGATTGCCGCCGCGAGATCGGTGAGGATGTCGCCGAAGAGGTTGTCCGTGACGATGACGTCAAATCTACTCGGATTTGAGACCAGGAAAATCGTGGCCGCGTCGACGTGCAGGTAGTCGACGGTCACCTCGGGGTATTCGGCTGCGACGGCGGTGACGATTCGCTGCCACAGGCTGCCGGCGAAGACGAGCACATTGGTCTTGTGCACGAGTGTGAGGTGGCGGCGGGGCCGACCCTGGGCCTGGGCGAAGGCGTAGCGCACCACGCGTTCAACGCCGAAGGCCGTGTTGACGGAGACCTCGTTGGCCACCTCGTGCGCGGTGCCCTGGCGGATCGCTCCGCCGTTGCCCACGTAGGGACCCTCCGTGCCCTCGCGCACGACGACGAAGTCGACGGTGCCCGGAGACGCCAGCGGGCTGGGCACGCCGTGGAAGAGAACGCTCGGGCGCAGGTTCACGTAGTGGTCGAGCGAGAAGCGTAACTTGAGCAGCAGGCCGCGCTCGATATTCGCGTTGGCGAGGCGGGGGTCCCCCGGCACGCCGCCGACGGCGCCGAGCAGGATGGCGTCGTGGCCGGCGATCGCCGCGAGGTCGTCATCGGTCAGCACATCGCCGGTTTCCAGGAACCGTGCGGCGCCGAGGGAGAACCAGGTTGCGTCGAAGGTGACGTCGTCGGCAGACGTGGCGGCCTCGAGAACCTTGACCGCTTCGGCGACGACCTCGGGGCCGATCCCGTCGCCGGGAATGACAGCAAGCTTGATGAGAGGGGACATTCGACTCCGTATGTCTGAAAGTTGGCTGTAGATAAACCCTACTGCGACGCAACGAGTGTCTAAGCTGGTCAACTCCTGACAACCAATAGAAAGCAGTTCCGCATGAGTCTCGGATTGGGAATCTTCCTTCTTGTCGTCGGCGCCATCATGGTGTTCGCCCTGAACGTGACCGTCGAGTGGATGGACATCGAGCTGGTCGGCTACATCCTGATGGGCGCCGGTGCTGTCATCATGGTCATCGGCATCGTCTTGCTGACCCGCAAGCGCAGCAGCATCACCACGACCCGCAGCGCCGTCGACCAGGCGAGCGGGGAACAGGTCACGTCGCAGAAGCGTTCCGTCGACGACGTCTAGGTCGACGTCCGTCGTGCCGGGGCCCGTGTCGAGGTCGACGTCGACACGCGCCCCGGCACCGGCCTGCGCCGGCGGCGGCTCAGGTGATCAGGTCGCCTTACGCAGGGTGACCAGCGCCACAAACGCCGCCGCCAGCACCAGAATGGTTCCGATCCAGGCCGTGGGCGAAATTCCGCCGGTGAAGGCATCGCGGGCCGACGAGAGCAGCACGTTTGCCAGGCCGGAGGGCAGCCCGTCGGCCACGGCCACCGCACCGCCGAGGGTCTCCGCCGCCGCCGCGCTCTGCGCCGCGGTGAGGGCCTCCGGCAACACGACCGCACTGCGGTACGACGCCGTCAGGATGGTACCGAGGATGGTCGTGCCGAGCACGGCGCCCAGTTCATAGGCCGTTTCGCCGACAGCGGATGCCGCCCCCATCTTGTCCGCCGGGGCGTTCGCCACGATCAGTTCGTTCGAGACCGTCTCGGCCGCGCCGATCCCGATCCCGAGGGCCACGAAGACGAGCGCGATGCCGACCGCGTCGAGGT
Source organism: Cryobacterium sp. TMT1-19 (assembly GCF_004403055.1). NCBI lineage: Bacteria > Bacillati > Actinomycetota > Actinomycetes > Micrococcales > Microbacteriaceae > Cryobacterium > Cryobacterium sp. TMT1-19. Next base: position 34,806 of record NZ_SOHB01000042.1, on the reverse strand, counting down.
CTCCCCCGCCCAGGGCGGCGGCCGCGTAGCCGACGGCCGAGATCAGCAGTGCCACCGGAACGACGATCGACGGCCGCACGCGCCGGGCGATGGGCACGATAACGAGGCCGGACACGATCATTGCCGCCAGTCCCGGCACGAGCACCAGCCCCGCCTCCAGAGGCGAGAGGGCCAGCACGAGCTGCAGGTACTGGGAGACGAAGAACAGGCCGCCGACGAGAGCCACGACGCTCAGCAGGTTGACGCCGATCGCCCCGCTGAAGGCCCCCTGGCGGAACAGCCCGAGGTCGATCATCGGGTGCGTCAGCCGGGGCTGGCGGCGCACGAAGAGCACGCCTGCGGCGAGTCCGAGCACGATCGGGCCGAGCGAGAAGGGCGTGGGTCCGTGCTCCGCCAGGGCCTTGATCCCGTAGACGATCGGCAGCATGGTCGCCAGCGAGAGCGCGATGCTCGGGGCGTCGATGCATCCGGGGTTCGGGTCGCGGGACTCCGGCACGAGCAGGGGCCCGAGAACCAGCAGCGGCAGGAGCAGCGGCACCGCGAGCAGGAAGACGGAGCCCCAGGCGAAGTGCTCCAGCAGCACGCCGCCCACCACGGGGCCGAGCGCGCTGCCTGCGGCGAAACCGCTCGCCCAGATCGCGATCGCCAGCCGCCGCTGGTTGCGCTCGGTGAAGACGGAGCGGAGCAGCGACAGCGTCGGCGGCATCAGCATGGCGCCGAAGAAGCCCAGCACGGCGCGGTCGATGATCAACCACTCGACGCTTGGGGCGAAGGCGGCCACCACGGAAACGGCGCCGAACCCGGCGGAGCCGATCAGCAGCAGCCGGCGGCGCCCGATCCGGTCACCGAGGCTGCCCATGGCCACTAGGAGGCCGGCGAGCATGAGCGGGTAGATGTCGATTACCCAGAGCAGCTGCGTGCCGGTCGGCCGCAGGTCCTCGGAAATGGCCGGCAGGGCGAGGTTGAGCACCGTGTTGTCGATCGAAACCAGGAGCACGGGCAGCATGAGCACGACGAGCGCCCACCACCGGCGGCGGGGGCTGATCGCACGGCTGACGGCGATGACGGGGGTGGTCTCTCGGACGGTATTCGACACGGGAACGACTTCTTTCGGCTCCAGGGACGGATGCTGTACCGTCCAGACGGTAAAGTAAACCGTCCAGACGGTATAGTAGCACCATGAGCTCTGATACCGCAGCCCCGACCCGGAACGTGCCCCGCCTCTCCCCCACGCGCGATCGCATCCTGGACGCGTTCGCGCACCTCCTGATCGACCAGGGCGAGCGGGCGGCCACCCTCGAGGCGGTGGCGGTGGCGGCCGGCCTGTCCAAGGGCGGCCTGCTCTACCACTTCGGGTCGAAAGACGCGCTCGTGGAGGGACTCCTGGCCCGGCTCGACGCGCTCGTCGCCGACGATGTCGAACAAATTCGAGCGGCCTCGGCCGGAGCGGTCGACTACCTGATCCGCACGTCGATGAGCGAGGGGACGGTGCTCGACCAGTCGATCGGTGCGGCCGTCAGACTGGCGCAGGGGGCACATCCGTTGGCCAATGCGGCCCTGGCCGCAACTCGGCGCCAGTGGCTGAGCGTCATCGAGGAGGCGGTGGGAGACCCGGACGTGGCCGAGGTGATCATGCTCGTCAGTGACGGGCTGTACTACGAATCCACCCTCGCGAGCCCCGGCCAGCCTGCCGTCGATGGCACATCGACGACGAGGTTGGACCGGTTGCTCGCGGTGATCGGGCGGATGACCGACGGAACTGCTATTCGGTGATGGAGATTTCGATCATGGCCTCGGCCGAGATCGCGTCGCGCACCGTGGCCAGCAGGCTCGCCGGAACGGGCGAGTCGACCGTCAGTACGCTCAGGGCCTTGCCGCCGGCCACGTGGCGGGCGATCTGCATGCCCGCGATGTTGATCTGGGCGTCGCCGAACTCGCGGCCGTAGACGGCCACGATTCCCGGACGATCCGTGTAGAGCATCACGATCAGGTGGTCGTCGAACGGAACCTCGACGTCGTAGCCGTTGATCTCGACGATCTTCTCGATTTGCTTGGTGCCGGTCAGGGTGCCGGACACCGATACCTGCGAGCCGTCCGCGAGGGCGCCACGCAGCGTGATGACGTTGCGGTACTCCGGCGACTCCTTGTCGGTGATCATGCGCACCGCGACGCCGCGCTGCTCGGCGAGCAACGGCGCGTTGACGTAGGACACGGTCTCGCTGACGACATTGGTGAAAATGCCCTTGAGCGCGGCGAGCCGGAGCACGCTCACGTCATAGTCGGCGAGCTCGCCGCGCACCTCGACGTCGACGCTGGTCAGCGGGCTGTGGGCGCCGAGACCGGAGAAGACCTGGCCGAGTTTCTCCACCAGCGGGATGCCGGGGCGCACGTAGGGGTCGATAACGCCTCCGGCGACGTTGACCGCGTCGGGGACGAGCTCCCCCGACAGGGCGAGGCGAACCGACTTGGCGACGGAGACGCCGGCCTTTTCCTGGGCTTCGTCCGTGGAGGCGCCGAGGTGAGGCGTGGTGATGATGTTGTTGAGGCCGAGCAGCTTCGACCCGGTCGGCGGCTCGCTGACGAACACATCGAGGCCGGCGCCGGCGATCGTGCCGGCCGTGAGGGCGTCGTAGAGGTCGTCCTCGTTGATGAGGCCGCCGCGGGCCACGTTCACGACGAACGCGGTGGGCTTCATCAGCTTGAACTGTTCGGCGCCGATCATGCCGTTGGTCTCGGGCGTCTTGGGCATGTGGATGGTGATGAAGTCCGACTGTGCAAGGAGCTCATCGAGGCTGACCGGAACCACGCCGAGCTGCTGGGCGCGGGCGGAGGTGATGTAGGGGTCATAGGCGATGATGTTCGTGCCGAAGGCCTGCATCCGCGCCGCGATGAGGGCACCGATGCGGCCGAGGCCGATGATGCCGATGGTCTTTTCGTAGAGCTCGACGCCGGTGTACTTGGAGCGCTTCCACTGCCCCTGCGCCAGCGCGCCGTGGGCGGCCGGGATGTGACGGGCCAAGCTGATGATGTGCCCGACGGTCAGTTCTGCGGCGGAAATAATGTTGGATGTCGGGGCATTGACGACCATGACGCCCGCAGCCGTGGCCGCTTTAATGTCGACGTTGTCGAGGCCGACGCCCGCGCGGGCGATGACCTTCAGTAACGGTGCGGCGGCGATTGCCTCCGCGTCCACCTTCGTGGCGGAACGCACCAGAACGGCATGCGCCGTGGCCAGTTCGGCGAGTAGCGCGACCCGGTCGGTGCCGTCTACGGAGCGAACCTCGAAGTCGGGCCCGAGGGCGTCGACGGTGGCAGGCGATAATTCTTCAGCGATTAGGACAACAGGTTTTGACACGAAAACGGATCCTCCGATTGCAGCAGAAAAATGGCTTGCGCCGCGACCGTGGGGCGCCAGATGTGAAATCACTCTATCGGCTGGAGAATAGAGCCATGAGCAGCGTTACATTCCCCGACCTCCAGTTCGCCGTGCGCATCGTGCTGGCGGTGGTCTTCATCGGCGCCGGCATCACACATTTCGTGCCGGGTGTGGCGCGCACGATGAGGGCGATGATCCCGCCACGGCTGCGAACGACCGGGATGCTTCGCCCCGGCAACCTCGTCATCCTCACCGGAGTCTGCGAGATCGCGGGCGGGCTCGGACTGCTGTATCCACCCACGATGGTGAGGGCCGGCGTCTGCCTGATCGTGTTCTTGGCGGCGATCTTCCCGGCCAACGCCTTCGCCGCGCGCTACCCGGACCGCTTCGGCGTGGCCGCGATCCCCCTCGTGCCGCGGCTGACCGGGCAGCTCGTGCTGATGGGGCTGATCGTCGTCGCGATCGCCTGAGCGCTAGGCGACGCCGTGCAACACAGGCGGAGCGCCCTGCCCGGTGTCGAACCAATTCGACGGAGATTTTGGGTCAAACACCCGTTTTTGAACCCAAACGCGCTGTTGAGAGCAAAATCTCCGTCGAATTCGTTCGGGACACCGAGCGGCAGGGCCAGGCGAGCGGCAGGGCCAGGCGAGCAGGCAGGGCCAGGCGAGCAGGCAGGGCCAGGCGAGCAGGCAGGGCCAGGCGAGCAGGCAGGGCTAGGCGAGCAGGCTGCCCGCGCCGAGGGTGAAGATGTTGGCGGCGATCGCGGCGTTCAGACCCAGGCCGGCCAGGAACAGGGCAGCCTGCGCGGCGGGTCCGCGTGAGCGCCCGATCCATGCGGCAAGCACGAAGACGAGGAGCGGGCCCAGGATGCCGACGAGGAGCACGAAAATACCGAGTCCGCTCAGCTGGGTGTCGAGGCTTTGAGCCAGGATGTTGAGGCCGACGAGGTTGCCGACGCCCTCCCAGATGTCGTAGGCATAGCAAAGGCCGAACAGGATCGCGATGCCCGTCGACAGCCAGCGCGGGGTGCGCCGCCGGGATGAGGGGACGGTCGCGGGCGTGGTCACCGGTGAATCGGTCATGCGATGACCCCCGGTCCGGAGATGAACGGCAACGGGGCGAGCAGAACGACTCCGAGGAGTAGCCAGCCGATCCGGGCTCGGGGATGCGTTCTGGTCAGCCAGAACGTCACCGCGAACCAGACCGCGGGAGCGGCCACGGCCAGCCAGAGACCTAGGGAGAACATGAACTCGGACAACCCGTCGGCGGGCGGGGTCTGGATGCGGCCCACGCCGATGAACCAGCCCACCGTATAGAGCAGATATATTCCGCCGAAGATTCCGAGCGAGACAAGCGCCAGGGAACTCGTGGCCGTGCGGGTCAGGGCGGCGTCGGCCGCCGCCTTCGCCGCGACAGCGGATGCCGGACCGGCCACGGTCCATCCCTCCGGCGGCGCGACGGAACCGGTCTCGGTACCGGCCGCGGTGCCGGTGCCGGTGTCGGTTTCAGAGCCGGAGCCGGAGCCGTCGCCGGTCGTGACGAAAGCACCCGAATCGGGCTCGGCGGGCCGTGCGGTCGCGCCAGACTCGCCGCCGGAGACGAGCGTGGGGTCGTCGTCGCCGGCCCAGCCCAGGGCGTCGTCCCGGTTGTCGTCACCGGAGTGTCCAGAAGTCATGAGTCCAGCGTACCGAGGCGCCGCTTGGGCGGCGCACACTACCGGCTGATCACGACTTTCAGTGCCTTGGTTTCCGCCGCGCGGGAGAAGGTGTCGTACGCCTCGAGGATCTGGTCCATCCGGAACCGATGCGTGGCCAGCTTGTCGGCTGGGATCTTCTTCTGCGCGACGAGCCGGAAGACGGTGTCCGGGTCCGAGGCGCGCTCGAGCTTCGCGGCCGTGACCGTCTCCCCCGCCGGGCCGTCGGGGCTGCCATGAACCGGCTGCGAATGGGGGTCGTGTCCTGTGCGAACCGGCAGGCCGGGTTCATCCACGGGCATCAATGGTGAACACCCGGACCGGGCGTGGCAAGCACCCCGAACGCATCCTCGGGAGCATCAGCGCCGTTGACGCGGCAGCGGGGCTAATCCAGTGGATTGGCCCCGCTGCCGATGCGAGCTCGGGTGTTAGCGCGCGGCTTCGCCGTCAGTGTAGTCGTCGTCGGCGGAGGCGTTCCAGGCGAACAGCTTGCGCAGCTCACGGCCGGTGGCTTCGATGGGGTGCTCTTCGCCCTTCTTGCGCAGAGCGAGGAACTCCGGTGCTCCGGCGTCCTGGTCCGCGATGAACCGGGCCGCGAAGGCGCCGTTCTGGATGTCGGCGAGAACGGCCTTCATATTCTCCTTGACGTGGGCGTCGATGACGCGCGGGCCGGAGACGTAGTCGCCGTACTCGGCGGTGTCGGAGACGCTCCAACGCTGCTTGGCGATGCCCCCCTCCCACATCAGGTCGACAATAAGCTTGAGCTCGTGCAGCACCTCGAAGTAGGCGACCTGCGGCTGGTAGCCGGCCTCGGTGAGAACCTCGAAGCCGTACTGGATCAGCTGCGACGCGCCACCACAGAGCACGGCCTGCTCGCCGAACAGGTCGGTTTCGGTCTCTTCGGTGAAGGTGGTCTTGATGCCGGCGGCGCGCAGGCCACCGATCGCCTTGGCGTAGCTGAGGGTGAGCGGCCAGGCCGCGCCCGAGGCATCCTTCTCGACGGCGACGATCACGGGAACGCCGCGGCCGGCCTCATACTCGCGGCGCACGGTGTGGCCCGGTCCCTTGGGGGCGACCATGGTGACGTCGATGCCTTCGGGGGCCTTGATGTAGCCGAAACGGATGTTGAAGCCGTGTCCGAAGACAAGGGCCTTGCCCGCAGCGAGGTTCGGCAGCACGTCGTCGGCAAACAGGTGACGCTGCACCTGGTCGGGCGCCAGGATGACGATGACGTCGGCCCAGGCGGATGCCTCGGCGGTGCTGAGAACGGTGAAGCCGGCCTCTTCGGCCTTGGCCTTGGACTTCGAGCCCTCCTTGAGGCCGATGACGACCTCGACACCCGAGTCGCGCAGGTTCTGCGCGTGGGCGTGACCCTGCGAGCCATAGCCTATGACGGCTACTTTCTTGCCCTGGATGATCGACAGGTCGGCGTCTTTGTCGTAGTAAATCTCAGACACGAGTAAATGTTCTCCTTGTTGTTGTAGTCGGTGGTCGAGCTCTAGTTTTTGAAGACGCGCTCGCTGATCGATTTCGACCCGCGGCCGATGGCGAGCAGGCCGGACTGGGCGATTTCCTTGATCCCGTAGGGCTCGAGCACGCGCAGCAGCGCCTGCGTTTTGCCGGAGTCCCCGGTGACCTCGATCACGACCGCGTCGACGGACACGTCGACGACCCGGGCCCGGAACAGGGTCACGGCTTCGAGCACCATCGACCGGGTCGTGTTGTCGGCGCGCACCTTCACCAGCAGGTGTTCGCGCTGCACCGACTGGGCCGGGTCGAGTTCGACGATCTTGATGACGTTGATCAGCTTGTTCAGCTGCTTGGTCACTTGCTCCAGCGGTGCGTCTTCGACGTCGACGAGGATCGTGATGCGGGAGAGCCCGGGGATTTCGGTGTGGCCGACGGCGAGGCTCTCGATGTTGAAACCGCGGCGGGCGAAGAGGCCGGCGACCCGGGTGAGCAGGCCGGGCTTGTCCTCGACGAGGAGGCTCAGAACGTGGGTGCTCACGGGTTATTCCTCTTCCCAGGTCGGTGCGTGCTCTTTGGCATACTGCACATAGCTGTTGCTGACACCCTGCGGCACCATCGGCCAGACCATGGCGTCTCGGCTCACGATGAAGTCGATCACCACGGGCCGGTCGTTGGTCGCCAACGCCAGCTTGATGGCGTCGTCGACCTGATCGGGGCTGGTGACCCGGATGGCGAGGGCACCGTAGGCCTCCGACAGCTTCACGAAGTCCGGCACCATGGCGGACCCGTGCCCGGTGTGCAGATCGGTGAAGGAGTGCCGTCCGTCGTAGAACAGGGTCTGCCACTGGCGCACCATGCCCAGCGAGGAGTTGTTGATGATGGCGACCTTGATCGGAATGTTGTTGATCGTGCAGGTGGCCAGTTCCTGGTTGGTCATCTGGAAGCATCCGTCGCCGTCGATCGACCAGACCACCCGGTCGGGCTCGGCCACCTTGGCGCCCATCGCTGCGGGGATGGAGTAGCCCATCGTGCCGGCGCCCCCGGAGTTCAGCCAGGAATTGGGCCGCTCGTACTTGATGAACTGGGCCGCCCACATCTGGTGCTGGCCGACACCGGCCGCATAGACGGCTTCCGGCCCGGTCAGCTCGCCGATGCGCTGGATCACGAACTGCGGGCTCATGAGGCCGTCGGTCGGCTCGGAATAGCCCAGCGGGAACTCCTCCCGCAGACCCTTGAGGTAGGTCCACCAAACGCTGACGTCGGGCGTCGTCGTGGTGATGGCGGCCGCGTAGGCGATGGTGAGTTCGGCGATGACCTCCTTGGCATCACCGACGATGGGAACGTCGGCGGCGCGGATCTTACCGATCTCCGCGGGGTCGATGTCGACGTGCACGATCGTGGCGTGCGGCGCAAACTCGGAGACCTTGCCGGTGACCCGGTCGTCGAAGCGGGAGCCGAGCGCGATGATCAGGTCGGCCTCCTGCAGCGCGAGCACCGCGGACACGGTGCCGTGCATCCCGGGCATGCCCAGGTGCTGGTCGTGCGAGTCCGGGAACGCGCCGCGCGCCATCAACGTGGTGACGACGGGCGTCTTGCTGAGTTCGGCGAACGCGAGCAGTTCTTCCGACGCGCGGGCACGGATGACACCGCCACCCACATAGAGGACGGGCTTCTTGGCCTCGGCAAGCAGCTGGGCCGCAGCCTGCACCTGTTTGCCGTGGGCCTTGGTGACCGGCCGGTAGCCGGGCAGGTCGAGCTTGGGCGGCCAGATGAACGGGGCGCTCTTCTGCTGGGCGTCCTTGGTGATGTCCACCAGGACCGGGCCGGGCCGGCCGGTGGAGGCGATCAGGTGAGCCGACGCGATAGCCGCGGGGATGTCCTCGGGACGCTTGACCAGGAAGGAGTGCTTCGTGATCGGCATGGTGATGCCGACGATGTCGGCCTCCTGGAAGGCATCCGTGCCCATCAGGGTGGAGAAGACCTGGCCGGTGATGCAAAGGATCGGCACCGAGTCCATGTACGCGTCGGCGATGGCGGTGACAAGGTTGGTGGCGCCGGGCCCGGAGGTGGCGATGGCCACCCCGACGCGGTTGCTCGCCGAGGCGTAGCCCTCCGCGGCGTGGCCGGCACCCTGCTCGTGCCTCACCAGGATGTGCCGGATCACGGTTTGGCTCATCAGCTCGTCGTAGAGCGGAATGACGGCGCCGCCCGGTAGACCGAAGACGTCGGTGACGCCCAGCAGCTCCAGCGAGCGGATGATCGCACCGGAACCGGTGAGGATTTCCGGCGCCCCCGAGTCGGGCGCCCCGGCGGCCGCGGCAGGCGAGGGCGACGGTGATGGCACGGGTGTTTCCGCGGTCATGTGATCAGTTCCCTAGTTCGATGACGAATAGTGAGTTCTAGCCCGTGACGGCGCCGACGGCCGCAGACTGGACAAGCTTCGAGTACTTTGCGAGAACGCCCCGGGTGTAGCGCGGAGGCAGAGGTGCCCAGCCAACACTCCGGGCGGTCAGCTCATCAGGGTCGACCAGTAGGTCGAGCGTGCGAGCTGCGATATCGACCCGTATCAGATCACCATCGCGCACGAAGGCGATTGGACCTTCGTCCACCGCTTCGGGTGCTATATGGCCGATGCACAGTCCGGTTGTGCCGCCTGAGAATCGACCGTCCGTTAAGAGTAGTACATCGGCGCCGAGCCCGGCGCCCTTGATGGCGGCGGTGATCGAGAGCATCTCCCGCATTCCGGGCCCGCCCTTGGGTCCCTCGTAGCGGATGACGACGACGTCGCCCTTCTGGATCTCCCCCGCAGTGAGAGCGTCCATGGCGGCGCGCTCACGCTCAAACACGCGCGCGGGTCCCTCGAAGATGTCGGAGTCGAAGCCGGCGGTTTTGACGACGGCACCCTCGGGGGCGATAGAGCCCTTGAGGATGGTGATTCCGCCGCTGGCGTGAATCGGGTTGTCGAGGGTGCGCAGCACCTCGCCGTCCAGTTCGGGCGGGTCGATCTCGGCAAGGTTCTCGGCCACGGTCTTGCCGGTCACGGTGAGCGCGTCGCCGTGGATGAGGCCGGCCTCGAGCAGGGCCCGCATCACGGCCGGCACGCCGCCGTGACGGTCGACGTCGTTCATGACGTATTTGCCGAACGGCTTCAGGTCGCCGATGTGCGGCACCTTGTCGCCGATGCGGTTGAAATCGTCGAGGGTGAGCTCGACCTCGGCCTCGTTCGCGATGGCCAGCAGGTGCAGCACCACGTTGGTGGAGCCGCCGAACGCCATCGCCACGGCGATCGCGTTCTCGAAGGTCTTGCGGGTCAGGATGTCCCTGGCCGTGATCCCCAGACGCAGCAGGTTGACGACGGCCTCGCCGGAGCGGTGCGCGTAGTAGTCGCGGCGGCGGTCGGCGGAGGCCGGGGAGGCCGATCCCGGCAGGCTCATGCCGAGAGCCTCGGCCACGCTGGCCATGGTGTTGGCGGTGTACATGCCGCCGCAGGCACCCTCGCCGGGAGCGAAGGCGCACTCGATGCGCTTGGCGTCGGCCACGGACATCCGCCCGGCCTTGACGGCGCCCACCGCCTCGAAGGAGTCGATGATGGTGATGTCTTTTTCGGTGCCGTCGGAAAGCTTGACCCAGCCGGGAGCGATCGATCCTGCGTAGAGGAAAACGCTGGCCAGGTCGAGGCGGGCCGCGGCCATCAGCATCCCGGGCAGCGACTTGTCGCAGCCCGCCAGCAGCACGGAGCCGTCGAGGCGCTCGGCTTGCATGACAACCTCAACCGAGTCGGCGATGACCTCGCGGGAGACGAGGGAGAAGTGCATGCCCTCATGGCCCATCGAGATGCCATCGGAGACGGAGATGGTGCCGAACTGCAGCGGGTAGCCGCCGCCGCCGTGCACACCTTCTTTGGCGGCCTGCGCGAGGCGGTCCAGGGAGAGGTTGCAGGGCGTGATCTCGTTCCACGAACTTGCGATGCCGATCTGGGGTTTCTCCCAGTCGGCGTCGCCCATACCGACGGCCCGGAGCATCCCCCGCGAGGTGGTGGCTTCGATTCCATCGGTGACGTCGCGGCTGCGAGGCTTCATATCGATCTCAGTCATGCACTGAGTCTAAACGTCCGCTGAAGGCGGAACGTCGCCCGGGGGTCATGCTCCGGCGGCGGCCTCACGCTCCGCGGCGACGGCCGCGCGGGCATCGGCGATCAGGCCCAGCACCAGCGGCACGTCTTCGGGGCCGCGCACCCGGTAGCCGGCGAGCGAGTCGCCTGCCCCGATCTTGAGGCCGACGTCGCCGGGTCGCAGCACGGCGAAGGCGTCTTCGTCGGTGGTGTCGTCGCCGGCGTAGAAGACCCGGTCGGCCCCCGCGTGCCGGCGCAACCGCTCAAGGGCGTCGCCCTTGGTGCTGGCACGCACCGCGAATTCGATCACGTCCTTGCCGTCCCGCACGGTCAGGCCGGGCAGCAGCGTGCCCAGCTCCTCGCGTGCGGCCTTCAGGGCGGCCGCCGCTTTCCGAGGCGTCGCCAGCCGGGTGTGCAGGGCCAGACCGGCCGGCTTGCGTTCGATCCAGGTTCCGTCGATGCTGCCGGAGATGCGCTCAAGCACCCGGGCGAGGGCGTCGAGCTGCTCGAGTTCCTCGGTGACGAGGTCGAGTTCGATCTCGGGGGTGTCCAGCTGCACCTCGATCCCGTGCGAGCCGGTGAGGAGCACATCGGTCTGCGGCTGCGACACGTGCCGCAGGCTGACCAGGGCCCGGCCGGAGACGAACGCGACCCGCACCCCGTCGAGGTCGAGCAGGCGCTGCACGGCCTCGCGGGTGCCTGCCACTGCGCGCGCGTCTTCGGGCTTGTCGACGTGCGGGGCAAGCGTCCCGTCGAAATCGAGGGCCACGAGGATGTTGTCGGCGCGGCTGAGATCCTTCAGCGCACCGGCGAGGGTGTCGGGGATCCCGGGACGCACGCCGGCTCCTTCGGTCAGGGTTCGGAGGAAGGAAGAGGACCAGGCGTCGACGTCGTTGTCGAAGACCTTGCGGCGGAGCGCGCGCATGCGTCGCAGCCGTTCCTGGCGGGGCATCGCGACGGCCCTGAGGATGGCGGCCTTCACGCCGTCGATGTCATGCGGGTTGATCAGCACGGCCTGTTTGAGCTCGTCGGCGGCGCCGGCGAACTCGCTCAGAACGAGCACGCCGTCGCGGTCGAAGCGCACGGCCACGTATTCCTTGGCGACGAGGTTCATGCCGTCGCGGAGCGCGGTCACGAGCATCACGTCGGCCGCGAGGTAGAGCGCCACCATCTCCTCGCGCGGGTAGCCGTGATGGTGGTAACTGATGGCGGTGTGGCTGATGGTGGAGAAGTCGCCGTTGAGGCGGCCGACGGCCAGTTCGATCTCGTCGCGCAGGGCGATGTAGGGGCCGACGCGTTCCCGGGAGGGGCTGGCGACCTGCACCAGGGTGACGTCCTCCACGCTCAGGCTGCCGTCGGCGAGCAGCTCGCCGAACGCCTTGATGCGGTGGGCGATGCCCTTGGTGTAGTCGAGCCGGTCCACGCCCAGCATGATCGTCTGGGGGTTGCCGAGGTCTTCCCGGATCTGGCGCGCCCGCTCCTGGATCTCGGGGCGCCGCGCCAGTTCCTCGTAGGCGGCGGCGTCGATGGAGATCGGGAAGTGCTTGGCGATCACCCGGCGATGCTTGCCCTCGGGTGCGGGCACATCGATGGCGACGCCGCGGGTCGGATAGCCGTAGAGGCGGCGCACGGCTCGGGAGAAGTTACCGGCGTCGGCGAGGCGCTGGAAACCGATCAGGTCGGCGCCGAGCAGTCCGTCGAGGATCTGCTTGCGCCAGGGTAGCTGGGCATAGATCCCGTAGGGCGGAAAAGGGATGTGGTTGAAGAACCCGATCACGAGGTCGGGCCGCGCGTCGCGCAGCATCCGTGGCACGAGCTGCAACTGGTAGTCGTGCACCCACACCGTGGCGCCGGGCGCAGCGGCGGATGCGGCGGCGTCGGCGAAGCGGCGGTTCACCCGAACGTAGGCCTCCCACCATTCGCGGTGGTAGCGCGGCGGCGCGATCACGTCGTGGTAAAGCGGCCAGATCGTGTCGTTGGAGAAGCCCTCGTAGTAATCCTCCAACTCCGACTCGCTGAGCCGCACCGGCACGATGGAGATGCCGTCGTTCTCGAACGGGTCGAACGAGCGGTCGGCGATGCCGGGCCAGCCCACCCAGGCGCCGTCGGAGCTGCGCATCATGGGCTCAAGGGCGGTGACCAGGCCGCCGGGCGAGGTGCGCCAGCCCTCGGTTCCGTCTTCGGAAACCTCGATCTCGATCGGGAGGCGGTTGGAGACCACGACCAGCGAATAGGTGGAGTCCGGGGCGGCGGATGCCGTGGGTTCGGCTGCAGAGGTAATGGGATCGTCCGTTCCGGCGGGCGCAGAGCGACGCCTTGGTGGTCTCCTAAGGCTACCAGTGGGCCGAAAGCGGTGGCCGGGCTGGCCCCTCGGCCACGGTCGCCCGACATGGGGACAACTTTGAGGTAACGCGCGTACTTTAACCCCTGGATTGTGTCCGGGTGTGGCGCGACCCCGGCTGACTGTTTGAAAGAGGCGGACCCATGGACCTGAATTCACTGCTGAGCTGGGTGTCGATCTCACTCGCGACCATCAGCCTCGTTGTCTTCGTCTCGTTCTTCGTTCTGGTGCGGAGGCTGTACCGGCGCATTCGCCGTAGCCGCAGGCTGACCGGCGCGGTGTTGCGTTCTCGAACCATCCTGAGTTGGGGCCCGCAACACGAGGTTCTGAAGCTGCAGTTGCGGCTGATGGAATCTCTCGACAGTGGTCAGGCAGCCGTCGACCTGGCCCGGAGCAGCCAGGGCCCGCTCGGCGAGCTTCCGCGACTTTTCCGTCGCATTCAGGGCGAAAGCGTCACGCTGCAATCGCAGCTGCGGCTGCTGACGAGCGAGACCGATCCTGTCGTGCTCGCCGAGGCGCTGTCGGTGGCCGGCCGCCGTGTCGACCAAGTGGCCGGGTTGGTGCGCCGGCTGCGCTCGGCCGTCGCTGCCGGTCTCGGAGAGCTCACCGATGACACCCTCACGGCCCTTCGCTCCGAGGTCGACCGCGAGGTGGCCGCGCTCCGGGCTGGGGTCGATGAGTTGCGCTCCCTCAACGGCCGCTCGCTCAACGGCCACTCCCTCAACGGCCACTCCCATAACGGCAACGACGGGTTCTCCGATCCGCGCCGGCCCCTGCCCATGAATACTTTCAACAGAAGGACTGAATCATGAGCCTCACCTCGCGGCTGCGCGTCATCCTCCGCAGCAAGTCAAACCGGGCCCTGACCCGGATCGAAGACCCCCGCGAGGCCCTCGACGACAGCTACGAGCAGCAGGTGAAGTCGCTCCAGCAGGTGCGCCTGGGGCTGGCCGAGGTCGCAACGGCGAGGAAGCGAATTGAGCTGCAGGGGCAGGACATGGGCGGCCGCTACCAGCGGCTGGCCGACCAGGCCCAGGAGGCGCTGAACCAAGGCCGGGAAGATCTGGCCCGCACGGCGCTGGAACGCCGGTCGCTCCTCGAGGGCCAGGTGGCAGCCATCCGTGACCAGTACCTCGCTTTGGCGCAGCAGCAGGCGCAACTGCAGGACAACGAACGACGCCTCGCCGAACGGGTCGCCGCTTTCCGCACGGAGAAGGAGACCATCAAGGCCACCTACGCTGCCTCCGAGGCTCGGGTCAAGGCCAACGAGGCCGCGTCCGGCATCGGCTCGCAACTGGGCACGGTCGGTGCCGACCTCGACCGGGCCAAGGACCGGGTCACCCAGATGCAGGCCCGCGCCGCCGCCACCGACGAGCTGCTCTCCAGCGGCGCTCTGAACGATGTCACGGCCCCGCTCGACGCGGACCTCGAGCGGCAGCTCTCGGCGGGGGCGACCAGAGCGGCTGTCGACCGCCAGCTTCAAACGATGAAGGAGGCCCGCGCCACGGACCGGGGCCCCGGCCCGAACGCTCGCGGAGGAACCGACGCCTGGTTGAGTATCGGCGAGGGCCCGCCTCTCCCCTGATCCTGGTCGTCGACCAACTCTGAGCCAGGTCGTCGAACCAATTCGACGGAGATTTTGGCGGAAACGCTACTTTCCGGGGCATCCTGGACCTATCTTGGCAAAATCTCCGTCGAATTCGTTCGCGCTGCGGGGCAGAACAAAGCGCGAGGTGCATGCCCGAACCGCACAGGCACTTCGGCGCATCAGGCGGGAGATGTGGCCACCTCAGGAGATCAGGCCGGGCCGAGCCGGGTATCCGCACCCGTTCCGCACTGGTCCGCGCCGACTGAAGAATTTGGGCGACGGATGTCCTGAGTCAGCCACGCACGCAAGCTCCCCTGAGCCTGAGCCTGAGCCTGAACCTGACCTGAATTACGGTTGCTCGGGTGAGCCAAAATCTCCGGCGAATTCGTGCGGCGCACGGGGCGCAACCTCACGCGGGCGCGCACACGTTCCCTCCGGGAACAGATGCCCCGCATCAGCTGCGGGCCTGCGCCAGGCCGAACGAGCGGGCGCCGCGCCGGCTGGCGACGGTCCAGTACGAGGCCAGAACGCTCACCAGCGCGAAGATCAGCAGGATGGCCGCGGGCCCGCCGGCGCTGCCGCCTCCCCCGGAGACAATGGCCTGCATGCCCCGCACCGCCCAGGTGAGCGGCAGGAACGGGCTGATCATCTGGAACGGCGCCGACACCAGCTCAATCGGGTAGAGCCCACCCACCGCGGTGAGCTGCAACGCGAGCAGTACCAGGGAGACCACGATTCCGACCCGGCCGAACGCCGCCGTGAGGAAGTGGTGCACCGCCGCGAACACGAAGGCGAGGAACACCGTGAAAGCCAGGGTCGACGGCAGGATCGACCACGAGACGCCGAGCGTGCTGTGCAGCAACAACACCACGACCACGGCCTGCGCTGCAGCGATGCCGAACGCACGGCCGAGGCTGCGGGCCACGAGGTTGCCGGTCGACGCGGTCGACGCGAGCGCGAGCGCGGACAGCGGCTTCATCACCTGGAAGATCGCCAGGGCACCGATCCACAGGCCGATCGGCACGAAGACCATGCCGATGACCGGGCCGATCGACGCGAAGGCGTTGTCGCGCTCCGCGGTGATGCCGACCGGTTCGGAGACGACCGCCGCGGTCGTCACCGGGTCGGTGTCGGTGAGCGGGGCCGCGCTGTCCGCGCCGTCCTGCAGTCCGCTGGCGAGTTCGACCGCGCCCGATTCGAGCAGGCGGGCGCCCGCCGCGGCATCCGTTGTTCCGGTGACCAGCTGCGAGAGGCCGGTGGAGATGCCGGCAACTCCGGTGGCGAGGTCGCTGGCACCGCCGCGGAGGTCGCTGCCACCGGCGGAGAGCAGGCTCGCACCGTTGGCGCTCTGAGACACCCCATCGAGCACGCCTTCGAGGCCCGTACCCGCCTGGCTGATGCCGGTGCTCTGCGCGGCGAGGGCGTCGAGTCCGCCCTGGAGCTGCAGCAGGGCCGGCGCGTAGTCGGCGACCCGCGGGTCGCTCTGCATGGCCGCGTTCAGCTGCCTGAAACCGTCGGCGTTGGCCTGCACCCCGGCCGCGTAGGCCGGTAGGCCGGTCGCGAGCGGAGCCAGCCCGGCCGCGCCCGTGCTCAGCCGGGTCAGGCCGTCGCTCAGTCCGGTGACGCCCTGGGTGTACTCGGTGACGCCGGAGGAGAAGCTGGCGGCGCCGGTCGCGGCGGATGAAGCCCCGGATGCCGCGGCGGCCGTGCCGCCGGCCAGCGAATCGAGTCCGGTGGCCACGCCGGTGACCCCGATCGAAACCCGCGCGGCGCCATCCGCCGCCTGCGTGAGGGACTCGCCCAGCATGGCCAGGTTGGTGTAGAGCCCGTTGAGGTACTGCGAGGTGATCTCGCGGCCGAAGACGCCCGACATGGCGGTGCCCACCGACTGGGCCACCGATCCGGCCAGGAACGAGTGCGCGTCATCCGTGCGGATGCCCAGGTCGGCCTGGGTGGGAGCCGCCCCGCCCAGCGAGGTCACCGACGCCGAGAAGTCCTTCGGGATCGTGAGCACCGCGTAGGCGTCGCCGGAGGCCAGGGCCGCCGCGGCATCCGCGGAGTTGGAGATGGTCCAGTCGAACCCGGTGGCCTCGGACCCGTCGTCGGAAGGCTTGGTGAGTTCGGTCACGAGCAGGCGGCCGGCGAGCACCGGCTGCTCGGTGCCGTCGGGCAGGGTGGTGGTGACGATCTCGTCGTTGTTGACGACGATCGCCGGCAGCGTGTCCACGCGCTGATCGGCGGTGGCGAGGGCCCCGGCGAAGAGTCCGGCAACCGCCAGCGGCACCACGATCAGGCCCGCCAGCAGGGCCCCGAAGGCCCCTCGGCGCTGCCCGGGCGTGCGGCTGAACAGTTTCTCAAGCCTGGTGCTCATCGCTGCAGGGCCTTTCGGTCACGGGAATCGAGTTCGAGGGTCTGCAGCGGGCGGGCCCCGCGGTAGACCGCGATCGCCTCGGGGAAGGAGGCGGCACCGACGATGAGGGCGGTTGACGCCGGGGCGAGGATCGCCAGCACCTGCACGAGGTCCCGCCCCGCCGGGTCGACGGGCAGTCCCTCGCCGAGGTCGACGATGACAACTCCCGGGGTCTCGGTGAGCGCCGCCGTCACGAGCACCGCGGCACGGCCCAGGGCGGAGAGGGACGATACCGTCGTGCCGGCCACGATCGGGCCGGCGTCCCGGCCGCTCGACGGGGTGCCGAGCGCACTGTTCAGACGCGCGATCCACCCCGCGAGAAGCGAGCGGCGCGACGCGGCGCGGTACCACGGATGCGCCAGGTCCAGCCGTTCGGCCAGCAACTCCCCCACGGTGAGCCCATTGTCGCGGCTGTCGCCCACGTCGGCGAGCGCCACCGCGCAGAGGGCGCGGCTGCGCTCGGACGGCACCGGAAAGCCCATGACCTGGAGGCGGCCGAACACCGGGTCGAGCCGGCCGGCCAGGGTGGCGGCGACGACGCGGCGGTGGGTGGCGGAGCCGGTCAGTACCACCACCGCGCCGGCGTCGATGGTGAGGTCCAGCGGCCCGAAGGGGCTCTCCGGCAGCCCGAAGACGGCTCCCTCGGCCGTGATGGCGTGCGGCTGGCTGATGGCCCATTCTTTGTCGGCCAGGTGCCGGCGCAGACCCTCACCCTCGATGTCGACGTTGGGCAGAATGCGGGAAAGCCAGCGTGGCAGCCACCAGGCGGCATCGCCGGCGAGGGCCATCGCGGCCGGGACCAATGTCATCCGCACCAGGAACGCGTCGAGGAGGACTCCGACGGCGAGGGCGAACGCGATGCCTCGATCGCCCCGGTGCCCTCGGGCACGAAGGCAAAGAAGACGAAGAACATGATCAGGGCGGCGGCCGTGACCACGCGGGCGGCGTGGGAGAACCCGTGCACGATGGATTCGCGGGCCAGGCCGGTCTTCACGAACTCCTCCCGCATGCCGGAGACGAGGAACACCTCGTAGTCCATGGCCAGCCCGAAGAGCACGGCCATCAGCAGGATGGGCAGGAAGCTCAGGATCGGCCCGGGGGTTTCCACCCCGAGCAGCTCGGAGAACCAGCCCCACTGGAAGATCGCCACGGTCGCGCCGATCGATGCGGCCACCGACAGCAGGAACCCGAGGGCCGCTTTGATCGGCACGAAGATCGACCGGAACACCATGGTCAGCAGGATGATCGAGAGCCCCACCACGATCAGGGCGAACGGCACGAGCGCGTTGCTGAGGCGGTTGGAGATGTCGATCGACACGGCGGTCGCGCCGGTCACGGCGATGGGGGTGCCCAAGTCGTCGTCGATCGATGGTGCCAGATCGCGGATGGCCTGCACGAGCGCCTTGGTCTCGGGCGCGTTCGGCGCGCTGTCCGGCATGACCTGGATGATGGCGGTGTCGACGGTCGGGTTCGGAGTGCCCTTGCCGACGAAGGCCACGTCGGGCAGGGTGCGCAGGGCCGCGCCGATGGTGTCGAGGTCACCGAAGATACCCGTCGTCTGGGTGATGTCGACGACGACGATGAGCGGACCGTTGTAGCCCGGACCGAAGCCCTTTTCGAGCATGGTGAACGCCTCTCGCTGCGTCGAACCGGCCGGCTCGGACGCCCCGTCAGGCAGGTTCAGGTCGAGGCTGAGGGCCGGGATCGCCAGCGTGCCGAGCACGCCCACCACGAGGAGCACGGCCACGACCGGCGCCCTGAGCACGAGGTTGACCCAGCGGTTGCCGAGGGTGGGCCGGCCGGTGTCTGGACGGGTGGCCCGGTGGTGCGCGCGGCTGCCCGTCTTGGGAGTGAGGCGCCCCTTGGCGAGGCCGAGAACGGCGGGGAGGAGCGTGACCGCCACGAAGATCGAGACCAGCACGGCGAAGGCGGCGCCCAGCCCCATCACGCTGAGGAACGGGATGCCGACCACGAGCAGCCCGAGCAGGGCGATGATCACGGTGATCCCGGCGAAGACGACGGCGCTGCCGGCGGTGGCCACGGCCGAGGCGGCCGAATCGTGTGGTTCGACCCCGTTGGCGAGCTGCGTGCGGTGCCGCGACAGGATGAAGAGCGCGTAGTCGATGCCTACGGCGAGCCCGAGCATCAGGGCGAGCATGGGGGCCGTGCTCGAGACCGGCACGAATGCGGAAATCACGGTGATGCCGCCGATGGCGACGCCGACGCCGATCAGGGCCATCAGCAGCGGCATCCCGGCGGATACGAGCGAACCGAAGGTGATCACCAGCACCACGCCCGCGAAGATCAGGCCGAGCACCTCGGAGATGGTGATGCCGAAGGTGTTGTCCTGGAACACTTGGCCGCCGAAAGCGACCTCGAGGCCGGCTTGCTCGGCGATATCCCGCGTCCCGGTCACGTCGTCGAGGGTTTCCGCGGTGACGTCGGTTGATAAGCCGGACAACTGAACCTGGCTGAACGCACTCTCCGAGTCGTCGGAGATCGCGCCCGACGCATATTCGTCATAGGGCGTCAGCACCGAGTCGACGCCGGGCACGTCCGCGAGTTCGGCCGCCATGTCGACGATGGCCGTGCGGTAAGGCTCGTCGGTGACGGATGCCCCGTCCGGGGCCGTGTAGACAACCTGTACCGCGGCGCCGGCCGCCTGGGGGAACACCTCGCCGAGCTTGTCGATGGTGTCCTGTGATTCCGTGCCGGGAATCGCGTACGACTCCTGGGTCTGGCCACCGAGGGCCACCCCGGAGCCGAGGATCCCGACCAGCAGGATGGCCCAGATGCCGAGCACCAGGCCCGCACGCTGGTAGGCGAAGTGGCCGATTCGATAGAGCAGGGTTGCCATGGGTGGTGCTACTTCCGGGACGGGGCGGTGCGAACGGTGACAGGGGCAAGCAGCTCGGTGATGACGGTCAGGAGAGCCGGTCGGACCTCTTCCACCGGGGCTATCTCCTCCCCGAGGAACGTCATGCCGGCCACCAGGGTGTAGGCGGCGCCGCCGAGGGCGATACCGAAGCGGATGCGGTCCTCCGTACTCGCATCGCCGTGGCAAAGCGTGTCGGAGAGGCGCACGATCACCACTCCTGCCCGGTCGATCACGGGGATGCCGCGCAGCGACTGAGACTGGTTGATGAAGGTGTGCAGCTCGAGGCGGAATTCGAGGATGAAGTCGATGAAGTCGTTCACGAACCGGCTCCGGGTCAGGGCGCTCTCCTCGGTGGCGAGGAACCGTTCGAGAATGGCCTCCAGCCGGTTCACCGCCGGGGTGAGCACCTCGTCGAGGAGCGCTTCCTTGGAGGCGAAGTGGTAGAGCACGCTCGATTTGGAGTACCCGGCCGCGTCGGCGATCTGCTGCAGCGAGGTGCCGGCGAACCCGACCGAGGCGAACTGTTCCAGCGCTGTCGCGCGCAGTTCTACGCTGGTGCTCTGGCGGTTGTGTGGGGGCTGGGGCACAACGGGCTCTGGAGTCACCCGATCACGGTGCCTGACCGATCGGTCAGAGCCTGTCCGATCGGTCAGATTGTCGGGAAACACGCAGCCGGGCAACTTCCGGGTAGCGTTAGACGCGGAGGTCTTCATGCGAAAGTTCATTTTCAGCAGTGCCATCATCGGCGTGCTCGCCGGCGGTTGGAACATTCTGAGCGCCACCCGCACCGGTCCGCGCGACTGGCGCCTGGCGCTGATGTGGGTCGGCTGGCTGCTCAGCGCCGCCGTCGCCATCGGAACCGTCATCCAGGATGCCGACGATCGCCGAATCGAGGACTAAGTCCTCCGCTGTCGGCGTGTCAGCGCGGGCCGTAGCGCGCCGCACGGCAAACTGAAGAGCTCACGGGCACGTTAGCCGAAAGGGGATCCCGATGTTTGGTCGACGACGTCGCGTCGCACCGGTCGCACCGGTCATCCCCCCGCCCGTTCCCGAGCTCAGCGACGCTCAGGTATTCGAGCTCCTGCACACCCAAATCGCTCGTCTCGTCGGCGCCCAAGGCCAGTGGACTCTGGTTCCCCGCAGCAGTGACGACACCGACGTGATCTTCCACGATCTGAAGGCGAATCAGATTGCCTCGTCCCTGGCCTCCGTGCTCCGCACCGAGACCGCCGTTCTGCGCGGCGAGGTCACCGCCGAGCCCACCGCGCTCCCCTTCATTCCCGCCCCGATCTCCGTTTGGGCCGAACCGGAGCGGGCGCCGACGGCCACCCTTCCGCGCTTCTCCGCCGCTGCTTCGACGGACAACGCCCGCCTCGTCGCCTGACCCTCGGCCCCGCACGCTTGCTTGCTTGCTTGCTCGCTCGCTCGCTCGCTCGCTCGGCAACGCGATTACCGTCCACTCCGGGTCAACCTGCACCGGTGACCGCAGTCGGCACTGAGTTCCGGTGCGGATGATCGTCCAGTGCTTGTTTCGCAGGAGCAAAGGGTGAGCATGGCACAGCAGTACTCCGTCGGACGAGCGCATCCGTTTGCAGCTGCGGAAGAAACGCCCTGCGGCACCGGAGACCACCCATCCCAGGCGCTCGAGATCGCGTTGTGCTTCGGCTGGATCGACGGGCAAGTGAACTCTCTCGACGGTTACTTGTCGCAGGCCTTCACTCCCCGC
Organism: Cryobacterium sp. TMT1-19; assembly: GCF_004403055.1. NCBI lineage: Bacteria > Bacillati > Actinomycetota > Actinomycetes > Micrococcales > Microbacteriaceae > Cryobacterium > Cryobacterium sp. TMT1-19. The sequence continues at coordinate 13,213 of NZ_SOHB01000042.1, read as the reverse complement.
CGAGCCCGCAGCGTGTGGTCACAGCTCAACCGGGACTCAGCCCTTACCCTCATCGCGGAGGGGCGGATGCGTCCCGCCGGGTTCTTCCCGGCGCTCACGTCCCAGAACCGCTTCGCGATCCCGTTCCGCCTCGACGGCGCGAAGCAGCCCGAGGCTCGCGCCGCGAAGATTGCGACCTACATCGGCATGCTCGAACGCGGGGAAACGCTCTACCGGCAGAAACCCCGAGACACCCCTGCGCCGAGGAGCTTGCCGGACGCGCCCGTATAGAGTTCCGCCGCATTCTTTGTAGGTCTTCTTCGGACTCGCCCTGCCGCGGAATTCTAGATTGAAGAACATGACTTCCAGCACCCGCATCGCCCGCACCCCGACACCCCGCATCATGAGCGTGCGCGACCTGTCGCAGATCGCCATCTTCGCCGCCCTGATCGCCGCACTCGGACTGCCCGGCGCCCTGAGCATCGGGGCGGTGGCCGTGCCGATCACCTTCCAGACCCTCGGGGTGATGCTGGCCGGGGCGATCCTCGGGGCGCGCAAGGGCTTCTTCGCCGTGCTCCTCCTGCTCGCCCTCGCCGCAGCCGGCCTCCCGCTGCTGTCTGGCGGGCGCGGCGGCATCGTCTGGTTCACCACCTCACCCTCCGCCGGCTACCTCTACGGCTGGCTGCTCGGCGCCCTGGTCATCGGCTACTTGACCGGCCTGCTCCTCCCCCGCTACCGGCTCTGGGCGGCGCTCGGCGCCACCACCCTCGGCGGCATCGTCGTGGTCTACCTGATCGGCGTGCCCGTCACCGCGATCAACCTGGGCCTGCCGCTCTGGGTTGCTCTCGTCGACGCCGCGAAGTTTCTGCCCGGCGACCTGATCAAGGTGGTCGTGACCGTACTGGTGGCCCGCCAGGTTCACAGGGCCTACCCGGGTCTGATCCCGCCGCGCCGCAGCGCCGCTCCCGCGCCCGAGGCCGCCGACGTCACCGCCGGAGCAGTCACGCCTGCATCATGAGCAGGATCGACTTCGACAGTGTCTCGCATGCGTTCGGTGAACGGATGGTGCTGCGGGACATCCGTCTGACCCTCACCGAACAGCGCATCGGCATTGTCGGGGCGAACGGTTCGGGAAAGTCCACCCTCGTGCGCCTGATCAACGGATTGATCAAGCCCGACACCGGAATCGTGAGCGTCGGCGGCCTCGACGTGGCCCGGAACGCCAAGGCGGTGCGCCGGCAGGTCGGCTTCATCTTCACCAACCCGGACAACCAGATCGTGATGCCCACCGTGGCCGAAGACGTCGCCTTCACCCTACGCCGCCGCGGGCTGACCCCGCTCGAGATCTCGACCCGCACGCGGGCGGCGCTCGAGCGCTTCGGGCTCGAGCAGCACGCCGACCATCCGGCGCACCGGCTGTCCGGCGGCCAAAAGCAGTTGCTGGCGCTGGCGGCCGTGCTCGTGGCGGAGCCTGAGATCGTGGTCGCCGACGAGCCGACCACCCTGCTCGACGCACGCAATGCCCGGCGCATCACCGAACTTCTGCTCGGCCTGAGCCAGCAGGTCATCGTGGTCACCCACCAGCTGGACCTGCTCGCCGCCTTCGACCGCGTGATTGTGATCGAGGACGGCCGGGTGGTCGCCGACGGTGCACCGGATGCCGCGCTCGGCGCGTACCGGGAGCTGCTGGCATGATCGGGCCGGCATGATCGGGCTCTATCACCCCGGCCACTCGCTGATCCACCGCACGCCGATGCTGCTCAAGCTCGTGCTTCTCTCGCTCGCCGTGCTGCTCGTCGGCTCGCTCGGCGAGCTCTGGCAGCTGGGCGCCTGCCTTCTCGGGGTCGCCGCACTGTTCCTGGCGGCGCGGGTGCCGCTGGGCGCGGCGTGGCAGCAGATCGGCCCGCTCCTGTGGATTTTGGTGATCGCCGTTCCACTTCAGGCGCTGTTCGCCGGCTGGACCACGGCCGGCCTGATGGCCGGGCGGCTGCTGATCGCCGTGGCGCTGGCGGCGCTGTTCACCGTGACGACCACGGTCACGGCCGTGCTCGAGGGCTTTCAGAAGCTTCTGCGACCGTTCCGTCGCTGGGTCGACGCCGACCGGGTCGGCCTCCTCCTCGCCCTCACCCTGCGGTGCATCCCGCTCGTCACCGAGATCGTGTCCGAGGTGATCGAGGCCCGTCGGGCGCGCGGCACCCAGGGTTCGCTGCTCGCCCTGGCCGTGCCGGTGGTCGTGCGCTCGCTCTACGCCGCGGATGCGATCGGCGAGGCTCTGGCCGCCCGCGGTCTCGACGACTGAGGCCGGAGCGGTTCGGCCCCGGCAGGTCGGTTGCGGCTAGGTTGAGACCACCAGCGGTTTCCGGTCTCACCCCGACCGGACAGGCGAGGAGCGGAGCGCGATGACCCAGCCCGGCGGCACGACCGAGGCACGGCGACGAGGACGGCTGCGGCGCGGCATCCGGGCCGGCGGCTGGTGGAGCCTGACCGCGTTCGCACTCGTCGTGATCGTGTTCCTGGCCTGGGCGAACACGGTGCGCGTGGCCGATCGGGCCGCGGCGGACGAGGTCTTCGCCAACCCGAACGTGACCGTCACCGACACCCCCACGTCGGTCGTCCTCGCGCCCGCCGACGACGCCGGCGACATCGGCCTGGTCTTCGTTCCCGGTGCCCGGGTTGACCCCTATGCCTACCTCTACAAGCTGGCGGGCACGGTCGAAGACACCGGGGTGACCGTTGTGATCACCAAGCCGGTGCTCAACCTCGCCATCTTCGACCGCCGGACGTTGTCCACTTTCACCGACGCCGTCCGCAACGTCTCCACCTGGTTCGTGGGCGGCCACTCGATCGGCGGCGTGCGAGCCTGCATGCTGGCGGACGATCCCGCGGTGGCCGGGCTGGTGCTGTTCGGCAGCTACTGTGCGGCCGCGCCGGAGCGCACCGATCTGCGGGCCCTCAGCCTCAGCGGGAGCGCCGACGGCCTCAGCACCCCGGAGAAGATCACCGACAGCGCAGATCTACTTGTGCCCGACACCCGTTTCGTCGAAATCGAAGGAGCCAACCATGCGCGGTTCGGCGACTACGGCGTCGAGAACGGCGACGGTGTTGCCACCATGTCAACGGATGCCGTTGCCGCCGAAATCACTCGCGAGCTCACTGAATTCCTGACACAGACAACCCCGTAGTCGGCAACCTTCCCCGGTCCGCGGTTGCGGTGCACTGAAGCGGCCGGCACCTGACGAACCCGATCGTTGGAGCACGGCGTGAGCACCCTGGTCATCTTCGATTCGACCTCCAAAACCAGGGCAACCATTGCCCAGACAATCGCCGTCGAGCTCGGCGACGGCACCAGGGCAGTTCCCGTCGACAGCGCGGTCGTGGGCTGGAAACCTTCGCCGCGCCTGCAGGCCTTCCTCGCCCAGCGTCGCCCCGGCACCCTGCGGGGCGCGGTCGGCCGCCTTCGACACCCGGGGGCGCACATCCGTGCTGCCCCGCTGAGGTGCAAGAAAGGCCCGGGTCTCCTTGACCGGGGCCTCTCCTGCCGCTCTCGTGTTGTGTTCTGTGTTACGTGGTGGTCAGAGAGTCCACGTACTCCTGGTTCTCGGAGATCCACTTCGCCACGATCGGCTCGTAGTCCTTGCCGTCGTAGTCGACGAACATGGCCTTCTCAAGCGAGTACAGCTTGTTGAGGTCCATGTCGAAGCCCTTGATCCACTCGGTGGCCTGCGGAAAGTCCTCGGCGAAGTCGGACTTGGCGTAGCTGTGGAGCGACTCGGTGTTCTTCAGGGTTCCCTTGGGGTCCTCGAGGGTCTTGATCGGCAGCGAACCGTAGGCCCAGTGCGGCTCCCACAGGGTGACGACGATGTTCTCGCCGGCCTTGGTGGCCGCGGTCAGCTCGGTGAGCATGGCTGCGGTCGATGAGGTCAGGTATTCCATGTCGTCGAGGCCGTAGGCCGGGATGACCTTCTCAGTGGTGGCCTTGGTCAGGCCGGCTCCGGGTTCGATTCCGACGATGCGGTTGCCGAACTTGTCGGCGTTCCTGGCCAGCTCGTCGAGGGAATCGATGGGGGCATCCTTGTTGACGGCGATGGTCAGGCGGGATTCCTCGTTCCATGCGCCGAGGTCGACGATGTCATCGCCGTACTCCTTCACGTAGGACGCGTGGGTCTGTGGCATCCAGACATCCATGTTGATGTCGTAGTCTCCGGTGGAGAGACCCGAGTAGACGGGGGCAACGTCGGCGTATTCCAACTCCGCGTTGTAGCCCTTCTCGTCGAGGATGGCCTTCCACAGTTCGGAGACCGCGACGCCTTCATCCCAGCCGTTGAACACGGCGATGGTGATGTCTTTCTGGTCCTTGTTCCCGTCGCCGACGACGGCGGCCTCGGCCGAGGCGCAGCCGCTGAGTGCGAGGAGCCCAACGGCTCCGAGGGCGATGAGGGACAGTGATCGGTTTTTCATATTGTTTCCTTTCGTGTCGCCTGGTGGGCGACCGGGGCAGAATCAGAAATCAGGAGGTCGTGTGCGCGGCGCACTGACTCAGGCGGCCAGGGCTTGCTGGGCGCGGCGCTTGCGGGCCGACATGATTCGACCGAGCGGGGTGTCGCCGGTGCCGAGTGCGGCGGTCAGGCGGTCAAGGAAGATGGCGAGGATCACCACGGCGAGGCCGGCTTCGAAACCGAGTGCGACGTCGATGCGGTTCAGGCTGGCGACGACATCCGCTCCCAGCCCCCCGGCACCGACCATACCGGCGATGACGACCATCGACAGGGAGAGCATGATGACCTGGTTGATACCCGCCATGATCGTCGGCATCGCCAGCGGAAGCTGGATCTGCCGGAGGATGCGCCAGGGCGAGGCGCCGAAGGCCTGTCCGGCCTCAACCACTTCTCGGTCGACCCCGCGGATGCCCAGCTCGGTGAGGCGGACTCCCGGAGCCATCGCGAAGATGATGGTGGCCACGATTCCGGGCACGACGCCCACGCGGAACAGGATCAGCGCGGGAATCAGGTACACGAAGGCCGGCATGGTTTGCATGAAGTCGAGAATCGGCCGGATGATGTTGGACGCCACCGCGGACTTCGCCGCCAGGATGCCGAGCGGCAGGCTGAGGGCGATCGCGAGCACACTGGCGACCAACACCAGTGCGAGGGTGTCCATGGCGTTCTCCCACTGGTCGACGCCGACGACGACGATCAGACCGAGGACGGTACCGACCATGAATTTCCAACCGCGGGTGGCCAGGGCCAGCCCCGCCGAGAGCACGATGATCACCCAGAAGGGCGGCGCCACCAGGAGGAAGTCGACCAGTTCGTAGGCACCGTCGAAGACGGCCCGGATGAAGTCGAATAAGAACCCGAACGTGTCGGTGATCCAGTCGATGAACCCCTCCACGAGGGTACCCAGAGGAAGTCGGAAGTCGTTCACAGGTCGGCTCCTTCCAGAGCGGTGTCGCGGAGGGTTTCGGTGATCACGCTGATGGAAATCGTGGCCGCGGGCTCGATCACGGGCACGTCCCCCGTATTCGTGCTCACGTTGCCGAGCGCGGCCAGCAGGGTCACCCGCGGGATGACGCCGAGCAGACGGTTCTTCTCATCGACCACGGCGATGGCCAGGTCACTGCCGACCGAGGGTTCGACCAGGTCGACCAGCGGGGTGTCCGGGTTGACGGAGATCGCATCCGTGCGCACTATCGCGCGCAGATCGGTCTCGCCGGCCTTGACCTGCCCCAGCACGTCGCGATCGCGCACCACACCGGCGAAGGTGCGGTCGCGGTTGAGCACGAAGGTGGCGGAGGTCTGCAGGTCGCGCATGGTGCGGAGCGCAGCTCGGGGACCGCCGGTGATCGTGACCACGGAGCGCACGGGCTCCATCACGCTGGCCGCGGTCAGCACCCGGGCGCGGTCGACATCCTGCACGAACTGAGCGACGTAGTCGTTCGCCGGGTCGGTCAGGATCTCCTCGGGGGTGCCGATCTGAACGATGCGACCGTCGCGCATGACCGCGATGCGGTCGCCGAGGAACATGGCCTCGTTGAGGTCGTGGGTGATGAAGATGATGGTTTTGCCGAGCTCGGCCTGCAGCTCGATCAGCTGCTCCTGCATTTCGCGGCGGATCAGCGGGTCAAGGGCCGAGAACGCCTCGTCCATCAGGAGTACGTCGGTGTCGGCGGCGAGGGCCCGGCCGAGGCCGACTCGCTGCTGCATTCCGCCGGAAAGCTCGGACGGCAGGCTGTCGGCCCAGCCGTCGAGCCCGACGAGGCGGATGATGGTGCGCGCCTTGGCGAGCCGCTCCTCGCGGCCCATGCCCTGCACCTCGAGTCCGTAGGCGACGTTGTCGATCACGGTGCGATGCGGTAGCAGGGCAAAGTGCTGGAACACCATGGAAATATTGGTGCGGCGCACCTCGCGCAGCGCGGCGGCGGAGATGCCGGTGATGGCCTGGCCGGCCACCGTCGCGCTGCCGGAGGTGGCGTCCAGTAGCCCGTTGAGCATGCGGATCAGGGTGGATTTGCCCGAACCGGACAACCCCATCACCACGAAGATTTCGCCGCGGTGAACCTCGAATGAGGCGTCGATAACGGCGGCGGTGCCCAGCGAGGACACCTCATCGCGGCTGGCTCCCGCGGTCAGCTTCTTGACGAGCTCGTGCGGACGACGCCCGAACGCTTTGTACAGTCGATCTGCCTTCACGGCAATAGTGTCGGTCACGGATTCTCCCGGTGCACGCCGGGCGGGGCCGAATCACGGCCGACGGAACGGATGCACGCTGTGTCGGACGGGTAGGCCGTGACCGGCCTCGACGCGATGGAAAGCGTGGGCTGGAACGATCATGGGGATCGCATCCGTCATGGCCTCACCATACGAAGCGCCGTACCGATGGGGCCGTGGCTGTACATTCGCGTCCTGGTGAAGGGTCGTAAGACCAGCAGCTACCCTAACACGGGGGTATTTGCGTCGCAGAAGCAGCGATTTCGACGGTTTCGGGTAGCGGGGAGAACCAGCCCTACCGCAGGCCGCGAGACAGTCGCCGCGGAGCATCCGTGCCGGGTCGCGTTCGACGACCCGGGCCGGACTCAGGCCTTGAGCGCCGCGATCTGCGCGGACTTCTCGGTCGCGGCGGCCGTTTCGGCGGCGCTGGGCACACCGTGGTGGGCGATCATCGTGGTCTCGTCGAACGGCTCGTGACGGTCGAGCACCCGGTCGACCTGGGCACGATCGATCTCCTTGGTCCAGGATCCGATCAGCACGGTGGCGACGGCGTTGCCGGTAAAGTTCGTGAGCGCGCGGGCCTCGGACATGAAGCGGTCGATGCCCACGATGAAGCCGACTCCTTCAAGCAGCTGCGGGGCGTGGGCCTGCAAGCCGGCGGCCAGGGTCGCGATCCCGGCACCGGACACTCCGGCGGCACCCTTGGAGGCGATGATCATGAAGGCGAGGAGCCCGATCTGCTCGCCCAGGGCGAGCGGCTGACCCATGGCCGTGGCGATGAAGAGCGACGCCATGGTCAGGTAGATCGCGGTGCCGTCGAGGTTGAAGGAGTATCCGGTGGGAACCGTGACGCCCACGACCGGCTTGGAGACGCCGAGGTGCTCCATCTTGGCGATCAGGCGCGGCAGCGCCGCCTCGGAGGAGGAGGTAGAGAAGATCAGCAGGTACTCTCGGCCGAGATAGCGCATCAGCTTGAAGATGCTGATGCCGGTGACGATCTTGAGCAACCCGCCGAGGATGACGACGATGAAGAGCACACAGGTCAGGTAGAAGGCGCCCATCAGGGTGAAGAGGCTGATAACGGCCTGGAAGCCGGTGGCACCGACGACGGCGGCGATCGCACCGAAGGCGCCGATCGGCGCGAGCCACATGACCATGATCAGGATGCGAAAGACCAGGGCCTGCACGTGCGCGATGCCCTCGAGGATCGGCTTGCCGGCGGCTCCCATCTTCTGCAGCGCGAAGCCGGCGATGAGGGCCACCAGCAGGGTCTGCAGGATGTTGCCGGCGGTCAGTGCGGAGAACAGTGTGGTCGGGATGATGCCGAGGAAGAAGTTCGATTCGGCGGCTTCCGGCGGCACGAAGGTGGTCGCGGTGAGATCGAGCCCTGAGCCGGGCTTGATCACGTTGCCCACGACGAGGCCGATCGCCAGGGCGAAGGTGGACATGGTCAGGAAGTAGCCGAGGGCCAGTCCGCCGATCTTGCCGACCGTGGCGGCCTTCGCGATGGACCCGATGCCGAGGATGATCGTGCAGAAGATGATCGGCGAGATCATCATCTTGATCAGGGCGATGAAGATGTCCCCGAGCGGTTTGAGCGAGACGGCGAATCCGCCTGTGCCGCCGAAGAGCAGGCCGACGATGACGCCGAGGATCACCGCGACGATGACCGCCATGTACAGGTAGTGGGACTTGTCAAACTTCTTCGCGGGCTGTGCAGCGCGAGCGCGAGGCAGTGATGCCATAAAAGACTCCTTTGTCTAGTAACTAGGCTGGGGTGAGGCGCTGGTGCGCCCGGACCATCCGTGGTGTGTTTCACACTGGACGACCGAGGCGCCCGCGTCACTGTTGCGGTCATATTGGTCACGGTCGCGCAAATGGAAGAAGGATGCGATGGGGCAAGGCTGGAGCATTGCGCGCCGCCTGTTCCTGGCGAACGCCCTGGTCATCATGGCGATAACCGTGTTCGCGGGCACCGCGGCCTTCGTGGACGCCCGCGACCGCGGTTTCGTCGCCGCCGAGGAACGGATGCTGTCCGTCGCCAGCGCCATCGCCGACAACCCGCTCGTACTGGAGGCCAGCCGCTCAGCCGATCCCAGCGCGGTGCTCCAGCCGTACGCCGAGCGGGTCACCGCCGACGCCACCCTCGACTTCATCACGATCATGGCGCCCGACCGCACCCGCTGGACCCACCCGACCGAGTTGGAGATCGGCCGCCCCTACATCGGTACCGTCACGCCCGCCCTGGCCGGGGAACCGTTCACCGAGGTGACCACGGGCACGCTCGGACCCTCGGTGCGGGCCGTCGTTCCGATCACCGACGAGCAGGGAGCCGTTCAGGGCCTGGTGGCTGCGGGGGTGAAGACGAGCAACCTCTCCATCGCGCTGAGCGCGCGGCTGCCGGCCGTGCTGGGGGTGGCCCTGATGCTGCTAGCCACGGGCACCCTCGCCGCCTGGCTGCTCGGTCGCTATCTGAGCCGGGTCACGCTCGGCTGGGGACCGGAGCAGCTCGCCCAGCTCTTCGTCTACTACGACTCGGTGCTGCATTCGGTGCGGGAGGGTCTCGTGCTCGTCACTCTCACGGGCGAGGTCGTGCTCTACAACGATCAGGCTGCCCGGCTGCTGGGCCTGCCGCCGCGCTCACCGACTGAGGGCCGGGCATCCTCCGCCGCCACGCAGAGCCTTGACCGTCTCGACCTTCCCCCGGCGCTCGCCGAGCTACTGAAGAGCGGCCGCCCCGCCACCGACGAGATCCACGTCACCGACACGCGCGTGCTGGTCGTCAGCCAGCTGCCGGCACTGAAACCGGGCAGCGGCCGCACCAAACCCGCGCCGATGGGCTGGGTTGCGACCATCCGCGACCACACCGACCTGCAATCGATGGGCAGCGAGCTCCGGTCGATGCGCACCCTCTCGGATGCCCTGCACGCCCAGACCCATGAGCACGCCAACCGGCTTCACACCATCGTGTCCCTGATGGAACTCGGGCGCAGCGCCGAGGCCCTCGATTTCGCCACCAAAGACCTGGAGCTCAGCCAGCAACTCACCGATGACATGCTCGACTCGGTGGACGAACCGGTGCTCAGCGCCCTGCTGATGGGCAAGTTCGCCCAAGCCAGCGAGCTGGGCGTGCTGCTCACGGTTGAGGCGGCCGGAACCCTCGCCGATTCCGGCCTGACGGCGCAGGACCTGGTCACGGTCGTGGGCAACCTGGTCGATAACGCGCTCGACGCGGCCGCCGGCGGCGAGGCACCCCGCCGGGTGCACCTCTCAGTCGGCTCCACGCCCTCGTCGGTGGCGATCGAGGTGGCCGACACCGGGCCCGGCGTCGACCCGGACGCCGTGACGGACATCCTCCGCCGCGGTTACAGCACCAAGGAGCCCGGCAGTTTCGGCCGCGGCCTCGGACTGGCGTTGGTGCGGCAGACGGTCAACCGGCTCGGCGGCAGCCTCAGCATCACCCGCCGCGAGGGGGCCGTGTTCACGGTCACCCTCCCCCGGCAGCCGGAGCAGCCCGCCGCGGGCATCGAACGCGACCTCGCGGCGATGATGGGCGGATCGCATGACTGACCGGGACATCCGGGTGCTCGTCGTCGAAGACGAAGCCATTGCGGCCGAGGCGCACGCCGCCTACCTCGGGCGTCTGACCGGTTTCGTGCACGCGGGCACCGTCGGCGACGGCCATTCCGCCCTGCGCGCCCTGGCTACGGCCGTCACCGCCGGGCAGCCCATCGATCTGGTGCTGATGGATATGACCCTGCCCGACCTGCACGGCCTCGACGTGAGCCGACGGATGCGCGCGGCCGGCCTGACCACGGACATCATCGCCATCACGGCGGTGCGCGAACTGCACATCGTGCGCGGCGCCGTGGCGGCCGGCATTGTTCAATACCTGATCAAGCCGTTCACCTATTCGACCTTCGCGCAGAAGCTGGTGCAGTATCGGCACTTTCGGCTTCAGCTGGGCGGCCTGTCCGCGATGACCAGCCAGACCGACGTGGACCTGGCGTTCGCGAGCCTGCGCACGCCCACCGAGCTGCCGCGGCCAAAGGGCCTGTCCGAGGGCACCCTGGGCGCGGTGATCGAGTTCCTGAAGCTGCAGACCGTTCCGGTCTCCTCCAGCGAGGTCATGGAGCAGCTCGGCATTTCGCGGGTGACCGCCCGGCGCTACCTTGAGCATCTGGCCGACACCGGCTCGCTCGAGCGGTCGCCGCGCTACGGCACGCCGGGGCGGCCAGAGAACGAATACGTCTGGCGCCGGTGAACCGTTCGGGTAGCTGTTTCAGAGCTCCTCCTTCATGATCTCGGACAGGTGGTCGTCCTGCGCCCGGGTCAGATGCCGGATCAGCGACGCGATGCTGTTCGCCTCCGGGACGGGCCGGAGGTTCAGCAGCTCCGCACCGGCATCCTTGAGCACGGCGTGCACGACTCCGCGGACGCGCCCGTACGATTCGGCGAATCAGGTAGCTCGACAGCATTCGTTGTCTCTCGTCTGGTCGTGAGCCGGCGAACCTTCGGTGGGCCCCGATCGGTCGGAGACAGAGTAGACCGAGTGGCCGCCGAATTTACGCCGCGACGGGCGAAGCCGGCAGCGGGTCGGGGCGGACGTGACCACCGGCGCGGACCGCAGCACCGAAGGAGGATCCTCAGGCGCAACCGAAACCAGCGCCGGAACGGTTGTTGTATCCCGCGGCGGGTCACCCCGTGCCGGCGGGCGGGTGAACGGCGGTGGTGCCCGTCTGTGAGAGACGGTGAGACACGAGATCTGACTGATTGTCGCAACGGCAGCGCGGGGCCAGGCTCTCAAAGGAACCGGTCGAGGTCCACCACACCCAGCGTAGCCAGGGACCGTGCAAGCATCTCCTCGATCCGTTCTGGTAGGTCCTCCCGTTCGGCAAGCCGGTTCGATACCTCCTGAACGCCGCTGAAGTACGCCACCAGATGCCAGGCCTCGCGGTCGTGGTCGAGTCCGGACGGGATCTCCCCCGCTGCCTCGGCCTCGCGAAGCAGCATCGCGATGCGCGCGACCCAGCCCACGTACGGGGTCGGCAGGATTGCCGGGATCAGGTGATATTCCCGCACGAGCCGCACCGAGGCCCGCACGCGCACGTCGTTCCGGAAAGCGCCGGCAACCCCGCGGATCGACGCCACGATGGCCTCGATCCCGCGCATGGGTGACGCATCGCCCAGTACGTTGGCGAACGGAGCCCGCGAAAACGAGGAATGCACGAGCGCGAGCGCCATATCCGACTTGGCTTTGAAGTGGTACTGTACCAACCCCTTGCCGGTGCCCGACTTCTCGGCAACCAGGCCGATCGAGGTGCCCGCGTAGCCGCGGTCGGCGAATTCGATTGCCGCCGCTGCCAGGATGCGTTCACGCGCCTCGATCCTGCGAGCATCACTTCCAGCCACCAGCACCTCCGGGAATCGTCACCGTTCGACCGAATGGTGCGATATACCAGCCTAACCATCGGGCCGGGACGCCTTCACCTGAGAGTGCTGTACGATCGTACAAGTCCCCGGGTGAGATTCAGTTCTCGACTGACCGGGAGGATTCAGGGGGACCCGGGGACCAACGCAACCCCAGTCGGATTCGCATCTGGCTGGGGTCTGCTCCCCCGAGCCAAACCCCATCGCCCTCCACGGAGTGCCTCTTTCCCGCCCCCAACGGTCAAGCCCGCGGGGGGGGGGGGGGGGGGNGGGGGGGGGGGGGGGGGGGGGGGGGGGGGGGGTCGAGCCTGCCCAGTCCCGGCGACCCGCCCCTCGGAGGTTCCCTGCCGGTGGTCGAGCCTGTCAAGACCCGGGACCAGAGCCACGCCCTACAGCCCCACCGCCTTGCTCGATAGTGCGATCAGTGTCTGCTCCGGATCGTTTTCCACCGGTGGCCGCAGCCAGTATTGCGTTCTCGTGCGGGTGATCTTCCAGTGCTGGTTGTGCAGCAGCAGATGGTGCGGGTGGCAGAGCAGCACTCCGTCGGCGAGGTTGGTGTCTCCACTGTCTGTGAGCCATTCGTTGATGTGGTGGGCTTCGCTCCAGGCCGGTGATCGGTCGCAGCCGACCCAGAGGCATCCACCATCGCGCACTCCCATCGCGGCGCGCTGTGCCTCCGTGAAGAGTCGTTCGTCACGGCCGACGTCGATGATCTGGCCGATGTCGTCGAATTTGATGCCGCGGGTGCCGGTCTCGCAGAGCAACCGGTCGATGGTTTCCTGCGAGATCGGGACCGGGTTGCCCTCGATCTGCCCGTGAGCGGCGGGTTCGGCGGGACCCGGCTCGCCGGTCTCAGCCGTGAGCGCCTTCTCGGTCACGATCACGCGCACCGCCGGGCGGCGTCCGCCGAAGACCCGGCCGGGGTCGGCTTCGCCGGCGATCTTCAGCAGCTGCACGAGGGAGTCCGCGTTGATCTGCTCGGTGCTGCGCGGGTCGTCCTGCATTTTCTGGGCCCAGGCGGCGCGTTCCGGGTCGACGAAGCGCACTCCGCCGCGGCGGGGTCCGGTGATGGAGTCGAAGGTGGAGAGCACGAACTC